>JBFZDM010000222.1:0-2939 GCA_041307365.1 Chromatiaceae bacterium
ACAGTCGCCTGCACGACCGCTTCGCCTACAGCCGGGAGGCGGACGGATCCTGGTCCATCGAACGCCTGGCGCCGTGACCCCCGGAACCTGAATTTATCGCGCAATTCATTCGTCAAGACGCCCCTCGCCGGCACCGGCCAACCCTGCCTGGCAAGCCCTTCCCTGGCCCGGAAGCCCCCCGCGGTTTGCGCCCAGGGGCCACAAGGGGTACTGTTTACCGGATCAGAACCCGAAGCAGCCGCCATGCTGGATATCAACCCCGGATGAACACAGCCACTGGCGGCCGCGCCGCCGCGAACCCTCGACAGCCCCTGGGATCCCATGCTTGAAGTTGCCGATCTGGAGTGCCGTCGGGGCGACCGCCTCCTCTTCTCGGAGCTGTCCTTCGCCCTGGAGCCAGGCACCCTGCTCCATGTGCGGGGGCGCAACGGCAGCGGCAAAACCACCCTGCTGCGCACCCTCTGCGGTCTGCTGACCCCCGACGCCGGCGACATCCTCTGGAACGGTGAAGACGTCCGCCGCCTGGGGGAGGATTTCCACCGCGACACCCTTTACTTCGGCCATCTCAACGGTATCAAGAGCGACCTGACCGCCATCGAGAACCTGCGCGTTGCCGCTGTCCTGGATGGCGACCTGGCCGAGGATGAAGCCATCCTGGACGCCCTGGACCAGATGGGCCTGGCCGGCTTCGAGGACCTGCCCACCAAGATCCTGTCCCAAGGTCAGAAGAAGCGCGTCGCCCTGGCGCGCCTGCTCCTGAGTCAGGCCCCCCTCTGGATCCTGGACGAGCCCTTCACGGCCCTGGACCTGGATGCGGTGGACCGGCTGCAGTTGCTCATCGCCGAACACGTGGCGGCGGACGGCCTGGTTATCCTCACCACCCACCAGGATGTGCCCCTGACCTCGGGGCAGATCCGCCGCCTGCACCTTGGCGCCCCCCTGACCGGAGGTCCACATGCCGCGGGGGACTCCGCCTGGGCTAAAGCCAAGGACCGAGGGGAGTCAGCCTGATGTGGCGCGTCTTTCTGTGCATCCTCGGCCGCGACCTGCGCCTGGCCATGCGCCGGCGCACCGACGTCCTCACCACCCTCTTCTTCTTCGTCATCGTCATCAGCCTCTTCCCCCTCGGCGTCGGCACGGAGAAGCAGATCCTGCGCATCCTGGGTCCCGGCGTGGTCTGGGTCGCGGCCCTGCTGGCTTCCATGCTGGCCCTGGAGCGACTCTTCGCCGCCGACCACGAGGACGGCACCCTGGAGCAGATGCTGATGACTCCCCAGCCTCTGGCCCTGGTGGTGCTAGCCAAGGTGACGGCCCACTGGCTCCTGACCGGCCTGCCCCTGGTGGCCATGGCCCCCCTGGTCGGGATGCAATACCACCTGCCGGATATCGCCCTCCTGACCATGATGCTGGCCCTGCTGCTCGGCACACCCGTCCTGAGCCTCATCGGGGCCATCGGCGCCGCCCTGACCCTGGGCCTGCGCGGCGGCGGCATCCTGCTCTCGCTCCTCATTCTGCCCCTCTATATCCCGGTGCTGGTCTATGGCGCCAGGGCAGTGACGGTGAGCGCCATCGACTTCGCCGACACCGGCCCCTATTTCTCCCTCCTGGGCGCCTTCCTCCTGCTGGCCCTGGTCCTGTCGCCCCTGGCGGCGGCGGCGGCCTTGCGGATTTCCACGGAGTAGCCGGGTTTGATTACGGCCGGACACCCCGAGGGCGCCTTGACCGCATGATCGGGGCTGACCTGAGACAAGGCGCGATCGCGATTGCAAATCGCTCCCGCGGCCTCCAGCTTCAGGGCTCTCGGCCGGCACTGGGGGCCTGGCCCGTGCTAACCTTGTCAATTGCCTTTTTCTAGCCTGCCTTGCCTGATCGCGCAATGAAGCTATTCCGATTCTCCTCGCCGGCCACCTTCTATCCCCTGGCCGGGAAACTCATCCCCTTCTTCTGGGTGCTGACGGCCCTGTGCCTGGCCATCGGCCTCTACTGGGGCTTCATGGAGACCCCCGACCGGCTGGGGGGAAGCAATCCCCAGAAGGAGTACTACCGCATCATCTTTATCCATGTGCCCGCGGCCTGGCTGTCCATGTGGCTCTATCTGATGCTGGCGGTCTGGTCCGCCATCGGGCTGGTGTTCAACACCCGTCTCTCCTTCATGCTGGCCCGGGCCACGGCGCCCACGGGGGCCATCTTCACCTTCATCGCCCTCTTCACCGGCGCCGTCTGGGGTAAGCCGAGTTGGGGCACCTGGTGGGACTGGGATCCGCGCCTGACCTCGGAGTTGATCCTCTTCTTCCTCTACGTCGGCTACCTGGCGCTGAACTCGGCCATCGACGATCCTCGCCGCGGGGACAAGGCCAGCGCCCTGCTGGCCATCGTCGGCCTGGTGATGCTGCCCATCATCTTCTGGTCCATCAACTGCCCGGACCCGAACCAGTGCGCGGCCCTGCACCAGCGATCCTCCCTGTCCCAGATGGAAGGCAACATCCTGTTCTCGATGCTTGTCATGACATTCGGCCTTTGGATGTACTCCTTCGCCACCATCCTCACCCGCGTGAGATCCACCATCCTGGCGCGCGAGGGGGACACCTCCTGGGCCAAGGAGATCCTGGAGAAAGAACAATGAGCGATATCCTGTCCCAGGGCGGCTATGGCGCCTATGTCTGGGGCGCCTATGGCCTGACCCTGATCCTGCTGGTGGCGGAGGTCTGGCAACTGAGGCGCCAGCGGCGAACTATTTTTGCGCGCCTCAGTCGAATGGTCCGTTTACGCGCCCGAGGAGATCAAAAATGAAAGCCCGTCAGAAACGTCTATTGTTCGTCGCACTGGGTATCTTTGGCGTGGGCGTCGCCTCCCTGCTCGCCATCAGCGCCCTGCGTAGCAACATCTCCTACTTCTTCAGCCCCTCCCAGGTCCTGGCCAACGAGGCCCCGGCCAATGCC
>JBFZDM010000245.1:0-3123 GCA_041307365.1 Chromatiaceae bacterium
AGTTCGGCGTCCTTGTCGATAAGGCCGGCCATGGGGATGAGGACCTTCATCTCGCCGACCAGTGAGATGGCGGACTCGGGGGCGGTCTCGCCGGCGCCGAGTACGGTGATGGCAGCGGTGCGGGCGAGGAAGTCCAGGTAGGGCCGGCTGGCCTCCAGCCAGGCCAGGTCCTGGGGGCCGGCGTGTTCGATGAACACCGGCAGGGGCTTACCCGGCGGGATGTTCATCTCGCCCTTGATGCGGCGCACGCCGAGGATGAACTGCATGACCCAGTCCATCTCCGCCACGGCGGCGGGGTCCGCCAGGGCGGAGTCGGCGGCAGGGTAGGGGGCAAGCATAATGGTAGCCCCCTTACCGCTGGCCTGACCGGTATCGGGTGTGCCGCGAGCGCGCCCCACGCCGGTATCGTGCAGGGTCAGGGAGGCATCTTCGGCCCCTGAGGTGGCCATGGCGCCGCTGCCATGGGCTGGCAGGGTACCCGCCAAAGGCGCCACCTTCCGCCAGATCTCCTCGGTGATGAAGGGCATGATGGGATGGGCCAGGCGCAGCAGGGTCTCCAAAGTCTGGACCAGGGTGCGGCGGGTGCCGCGCTTGGCGGCGTCCGAGCTGGCGGGGCTGGTGAGGATGGGCTTGGACAGCTCCAGGTACCAGTCGCAGAAGTGGTTCCAGGTGAACTCGTGGAGGGCTTGGGCGGCCTGGTCGAAGCGGTAGCCGCGGATGGCCTCGTCCACCGAGGCGATGGTGGTCTGGAGGCGGTCACGGATCCAGCGGTCGGCGGCGGAGAGTTCGAGGGGGCCGGACAGGCCGCAATCCTGGCCCTCGGTGTTCATCAGCACGTAGCGCGAGGCGTTCCACAGCTTGTTGCAGAAGTTGCGGTAGCCCTCGGTGCGGCTCAGGTCGAACTTGATGTCGCGGCCGGTGCTGGCCAGGGCGGCGAAGGTGAAGCGCAGGGCGTCGGTGCCGAAGCTGGGGATGCCGGTGGGGAAGTCGGCGCGGGTGGCCTTGGCGATCTTGTCCGCCAGGTGGGGCTGCATCATGCCGCTGGTGCGCTTGGCAACCAGGGATGCCAGGTCGATGCCGTCGATGAGATCAATGGGGTCGAGGACATTGCCCTTGGATTTGGACATCTTGTCGCCGTGGGCGTCGCGCACCAGGCCGTGGATGTAAACCTCGCGGAAGGGTACCTCCCCCATGAACTTAAGGCCCATCATGATCATGCGGGCGACCCAGAAGAAGATGATGTCGAAGCCGGTGACCAACACCGAGGTGGGATAGAAGGCCTTGAGCCGCTCGGTCTCTTCCGGCCAGCCGAGGGTGGAGAAGGGCCAGAGGGCGGAGCTGAACCAGGTGTCCAGCACGTCCGGGTCCTGTGCCAAGGGGAAGTCGGCGGCCAGGCCATGGCGCTCGCGAACCTCGGCCTCGGAGCGGCCCACATAGACGTTGCCTTCGCCGTCATACCAGGCGGGGATGCGGTGGCCCCACCAGATCTGGCGGCTGATGCACCAGTCCTGGATGTTGCGCATCCACTCGTAATAGGTGTTCTTCCAATTGGCGGGGACGAAGCGGATGCGGCCGTCCTCGACGGCGGCGATGGCCGGCTCGGCCAGGGGCTGGATGCGCACGTACCATTGGTCGGTGAGATAGGGCTCGATGACGGCGTGGGAGCGGTCGCCCCGCGGCACCATCAGCTTGTGATCGCGGATTCCTTGCAGGAGTCCCTGAGCCTCCAGATCGGCGACGATGCGCCGGCGCGCCTCGTAGCGGTCGAGGCCTATGTAGGCCGCCGGGACGAGCCGGCCTTCCTCTGGGTCATTGGCGCGGATGGCCGCGTCCGGGGTCAGGATGTTGACAAGGCCGCCGTGGGGCTGGCTGGCGATGGCAAGCTCGTCGCGGTGGCGAAGCCAGACGGCGTGGTCGTTGAAGTCGTGGGCCGGTGTGATTTTGACGCAGCCGGTGCCGAAGGCCGGATCGGCGTGCTCGTCGGCGATGATGGGGATGCGCCGGCCGGTGAGGGGCAGTTCCACCAGCTCGCCGATCAGATGCTTGTAGCGCGGGTCCTCCGGGTTTACGGCCACGGCGCAGTCGCCGAGCAGGGTCTCGGGGCGAGTAGTGGAGACCACCAGGTGGCCGGTGCCATTGGTCAGGGGATAGCGCATATCCCACATGTGGCCGGACTCCTCCTCGGACAGCACCTCCAGGTCCGAGACGGCGGTATGAAGTATCGGGTCCCAGTTGACCAGGCGCTTGCCGCGGTAGATGAGCCCTTCCTCGAAGAGGCGCACGAAGACCTCGCGCACCGCCGCCGACAGACCCTCATCCATGGTGAAGCGTTCCTGGGCCCAGTCCAGGGAGGCCCCCATGCGCCGCAACTGGCGGGTGATGGTGCCGCCGGATTGCTCCTTCCAGGCCCAGACGCGATCGATGAAGGCGTCACGGCCCAGGTCATGGCGGGTCTTGCCCTCCTGCTCAAGGAGGCGCTCGACCACCATCTGGGTGGCGATACCGGCGTGGTCCGTGCCCGCCTGCCAGAGGGTAGGCTCGCCGCGCATGCGGTGGTAACGGACCAGGGCATCCATGATGGTGTCCTGGAAGGCGTGCCCCATGTGCAGGCTGCCGGTGACGTTCGGCGGCGGGATCATGATGCAATAGGGATTCTCGCTCGCTTCGGTGGGGACGCCGGTGGGGGCCCGCTTGGGAGCGAAGTAGCCGCTTTCCTCCCAGGTCCGATACCAGCCTTGTTCCAGGGTCTGGGGGTCGTAATTCTTGTCGAGCATGATTGCGGTGATCGAGGTGCGCCAACGAAAAGAGGCTGGCAGTATAACCGATCGGCTGGGGGGTGGAATCCTGGGGGCTGGCCAACCCAGGCATGGCCTCTGATAACATTTAAAATTCAATAAAATCTGATGGCGGAACCCACCCTGATCCCTCTTACTAACCGCTGTCGCTCTTCTCTGGCTGGGGAGGCACGGGGAGCAGGTAACCTTTCTGTAGCCTTGTCCCGCCAAGCTGACAGGATTCCCCGCGCCGGAGCAACCTGGGCCGGTTTGGAGTACCATGCGCGGCACTCAGGGAGCCGGGTATGACAATCCAGTCAGATGCCTGAGTTGATGCCCGGCGCTGGCA
>JBFZDM010000248.1:0-4727 GCA_041307365.1 Chromatiaceae bacterium
GGGCGCGCATCAGGGCCTCTGGCACGCGTCCGGCGAGGGACTCGGCCCATGCGGTCCTAGCTATTTCGGGGAAAGCCTCCTCATTTCTCTGGCCAAAGGGAGGTTATTAAATATACTGTCCCTGTTTTACCAAACGAGCCCATTTCAGTTTGGCTATGTCTGCGTTAAGTGTTGGCCAGCGCGATCGGGTCGCTAAGCATCTGTTTTGCCAGTGATCTCGGATCGACTGGAGCATAAGAAATCAAGGGGTTACGCGGTTTCAACACCTAACGCAGACACACCCTTCAGTTTTGAACAGACGCGATCGGCGCAGGGGCCTGGCCCGCCCGCCTGGCCCACTATTCCCTTTTGGCAGGACACCCCATGCCGTGCGAGGATGAATTTACATGCCCAATCTCGCCAGTAACACCCCGGCCACGAGGGGTGTGCGTCTCTTCATGTGGACCGCCTTCATCTTCGTCGCGGCAGCCGGGTTCTCGCTGTTCCTGCTGAGCGAGCAGACGAGCCACTTCTTCGCCTGGACCATCAAGCCGCCCATCCCGGCGGCATTTCTCGGCGGCGGTTACCTGGCGGTAGCCACCGCCTTGGGGCTGGGCTTGCGCGAAAGGGATTGGGCATCGGTGCGGGTGGGTGTCTCGGTCGTGGCCACGGGACTCGTCTCCATTCTGATCGCCAGCCTCCTGCACCTCGACAAATTCCATCTGTATAGCCCGATCTGGACCGCCCAGGCCTGGGCCTGGAGCTGGCTGGTCCTCTATGTCGCCCTGATCCCCGGTCTGATGGCCGCCCTCTGGGCGCAGTGGCGCCAACCGGCGATGACACCCAGGCCGGGGCCGGCACTGCCCCTGCCCCTCCCCCTCGGCCTGCGCCTGGGGCAGTGGCTGTTGGGTGGCCTGATGGTGGCGATGGGCGCCGCACTCTTCGTGGTCCCGGCCAGCGCTGAGCAACTCTGGCCCTGGCCCCTCACCCCGCTCATGGCCCGCATGGTCGGCAGCTTCAATCTCGCCATTGGCGTGAGCCTCTTCGCCGCGGCGCGCGAGAACGATTTCGCCCGGATTCGGGTCGCGAGCTTCGCCTACCTGGTGTTCGCCCTCCTTCAGCTTGTTACCCTGCTACGGTATTCCCTTGTCGAGTGGTGGACGCGGCCGGCACTGTTGCTCGTCGCGGTCCTGCTCGCCCTGTTAGTGCTCGGGTTGATCGGGATTCGCGGCAGCCTTAAGACCGCGGTCGCGGCCAGGGGCGAATGACCCGCGTCAAGCCATACGCCAGACCGCCAGGCCGGTGCTGAGTGACGAGGTGCGGGTCATCTTGTTTGGCTCCAGAGCGCTTGAGGATCGCAAAGGGGGCGATGTCGACCTGCTGTTCGAGACCGATGCCCAACTCGACAACCGGGCTAAAGTCATCTCCCAACTGACCGATCAAGATCCCAAGGTTCTGCCGGAGGTGTCCAAAACATGTTCAATACTATGCCAAGCACGGCAAGATAATTATTTAATATCAGTTTGTTGACATAAATCCAAAGTGTTCATGAAACTGTCCGTGTAACTGTCCTTCCCAGACGTACGAGGAAGATTGATCATGGCGGATAGCGGCGACTTCCAACCCCTCTTTCCAGAGGAGCGGGTTCGCGGCCCCCTGCTCGAACAGGCGGCGGAGCTGGTGGTCCAGTGCCACCGCCTGCCCGCGGCGGAGAGGGTGACCGACGAAGGGGATGAACCCTTCCTCCCGGGCGCCTGGCGTAGCCGCCAGGTGGCCGCCGGCCGGCATGTGGCGCCAAAGCCGGAGGAGGTCGAAGGCCTGCTGGTCGCTTTCGCTGCTTTCTTCCTGGAAACCTGCCTGGATCAGGCTCGTTTCATGTCCGGCAAGCTCGATCTGGCCGGCCTGCGCGACCGCCTCGCCGACCTGCTCACCTGGCTGGCCGCCCATCCTTGGCAGTTAGGCAGCGAGAAATCCGTTATCAAACCCGATGCCTTGGAAGCACTGCACTACGTGGCCATGGCCGGCCCGGTGGAACGTGCTCGTTTCATGGCCATGACTGGCCTGCCGGAGCGCACCGCCCGGCGCCTGCTGGCCAGCCTGCTGGATTGGGGGCTGCTGACTTCGCCCAGCACCCGCGCCCCGGTCAACTTCGCGGCGCCGCTGGCGTCGCTGCGGTTTCTGTTCCCGAGGTTGTGGCCCGAGGCGGAAGTCGATGCCGAGTGAGTTGTTGGCCAGACTTTGCCGCTTCGGACGGCTGCTTTTGCACTAAATCCAGTCATTCCGGTAGCCAGCCTTGATCCAACACCTGCCGCGCACTCCAGGAACAGAAATCTGGTAAATCGGACAATCCAGTCTCCTCGGCCACCTGAGCCGTGGCATCATCCCAGACGCCGGCCCACCAGTCCGGCTCGGCGAGCTTGGGGCCCAGGCTCGGAGTTTCCTCCAGGCGGCGGCGATGCCGCGGCGCTGATTGCGGATGGTAATCTGCCAGCTTGCCCCTCGCCGCGTGGGCTGCCGCTGCCATTTGAGCAGATTTGCCAGGAGGACGGCCATGCGGTTGGCCAGTTCCCGTTGTTCGCTCTTGCCCACGTCTTCGATCTCCTCGGCCAGGTGCGCGATATCCAAGAGGTCGAACCGGCCCTCACGCAGCAGGCGTGCCTGTTCGGTGGACCAGGTGACCACATCATCTTCGTAGCGTATGGCGGTTGTCATTGCCTCTTCCTCAAGGGCGATCATTTGGGTCACTGCTGTTGCTTGCAGTCGAGTATATTCGCTTACCGTGGCCGAGCGTCCAACCTCTCCAAAACTCCGCTATAACCGGTCTCGCCCAGAACATTCATGCGCCTCGAAGATGCCCTGACCTTTAGCCTGCGGGCCCTGACGAGCCAGCGTGCCCGGACCTGGCTGACGCTGCTGGCCATGGGGCTGGGGACGGCGGCGGTGGTGGTGCTGAGTTCCCTGGGGGAGGGCGCGCGCTCTTATGTCACGGGCAAGTTCACCCAGCTTGGCACTCACCTGCTCATCGTCCTGCCGGGGCGCAACGAGACCACCGGTGGGCCACCGCCCCTGATCGGCGGGACGGCCCGGGACCTGACCCTGGACGACGCCCTGGCCCTGCTCCGCTCGCCCCTGGTGGAGCGGGTCGCGCCCTTGAGTCTGGGCTCGGCGCCGGTCTCCCACGGCAACCGGGAGCGGGAGGCCAACATCGTCGGGACCACCGCCGATTTCCAGCCGGTGCGCCAGATCGAGTTGGCCCAGGGCCAGTTCCTGCCTCCGGGTGATCCCCGCCAGGGCCAGGCCGTCACCCTCCTGGGCGAGAAGCTGGCCCGGGAACTCTTCGACCAGCAGTCCCCCCTCGGCCAATGGGTGCGCATTGGCGACCGCCGCTTCCGGGTCATCGGCCTCCTGCAAAGCTCCGGCTTCTCCCTGGGGGCGGATCTCGGCGACACGGCCCTGATCCCGGTCGCCTCCGCCCAGGCCCTCTTCGATAGCCCGGCCCTCTTTCGCATCCTGATCCAGGCCCGGAGCCGCGCCGCCCTGGTCCCCGCCGAGGAGGCCATTCTCGCTATCCTGCGCGAACGCCACGAAGGCGAGGACGATGTCACCCTCATCACCCAGGATGCCATGCTGGCCACCTTCGACAAGATCCTCAATGCCCTCACCCTGGCGGTGACGGGCATCGCCGCCATCAGCCTGCTGGTGGCGGGGGTCCTCATCATGAATGTCATGTTGGTGGCCGTCTCCCAGCGCACCCCGGAGATCGGTCTGCTCAAGGCCCTGGGCGCGGCCCAGCGGCAAATCCTCGCCCTCTTCCTCACCGAGGCCTTGCTGCTGGCGCTGGCGGGGACGGCCCTGGGCATCCTGGTCGCCTATGGGGCAGTCGCCCTCTTCAACGCCCAGGTCCAGGCCTTCAGCCTGGTCACGCCCCTTTGGGCACCGATCGCGGCGGCGGCGGTCTCCCTGACCACCGGGCTCCTCTTCGGCCTGCTGCCGGCCCTGCGCGCGGCGCGCCTGGACCCGGTGGCGGCCCTGTCCGGGGGCTGACGCCATGCGCGCCCGGGACTATGCCCGCTTCAGATTGACCGCCTTGGGCAAGCACCCAGGTGCCCTTGGTCAGGTGGATACAGCCGGAATTGGAACCGAGGTGATCCGAGTAGCGGTTTCTTAATCTCTATGTGTCCAGCACCCCCGGGCCGGGAATTCTTGATGTATCTGCAAGCCCCCCCGGGAATCCGCCGCGCCCTATCCGGGCCGCTGTCGGTCACAGCGTACGCGCATCACGCAGGGCGGATCGCGGTATCGACTGCCTTCAGTAGTTCAAAGGTCAAGTCATGGATGCCCGAACGCTTGCTTTCGCGTGGGCCAGCCACGTTCAGTGTCGCGATGGCGTGCCGGCGCAGCCAGGCGACGATGTCTGCCACCGTTTCCGCCGATACGCCGAGGTCAAGCTGTACGACGAGATGAGGCTTGCCCATGTCCTGGGCAAAGGCCAGGGTTTCCCTTGTGCCGCCTTCCAGTTCGCCGAAATTGACGATCAAGGTGCCGTCGCTGTCCTCCACGTTGCGTCGGGTGCGCTGGCGGTAGCCGCCTTCAGCCAACTCCATGAGCTGATATTTCAGCGGGATCACGCCATCTTCGGCCACGCGCCCGGCAGGTGCCCAGCCGCCATGGGTGTAGCCGTGCTTGATGGCAAAATCCAGGGCACCACGATCCACGCCGGTCTGACCGCCCGAGACGATGCGCTGGCA
>JBFZDM010000249.1:0-4595 GCA_041307365.1 Chromatiaceae bacterium
CGTCAGTTCGGCAATAAAGGCCGCGGTGCCGCGCCCCACGGGCAGGACAACCACGTCATCTCCCTCCCGCAGGATTAGGGCGGATTCCGGACGGACCGGGTCCACCTCCTCGATGCGTCCCCGCCCCTGGTGGGCGGCCCACAGGGAGACGATGGCGTGATCCGATACGAGGACGGCGAGCGAAGGGTGGAGGATCAGGCATGCCCCCGGAAGGTGGTCCGGGTTGCCGAGGTAGCCGCTAAGGTCTTCCGCCCCCAGGGCGTCGGCCTCGGCGGCGTGATAGGCGCGCACCCGCGCCAACTCCAGCCGCGCCAGGTCCGGGAGGTAGGGCAGGCCGGCGGCGGGCGGGAAGGCGGCGACGAAGGCGGGGAAGGCATCGCCGTACTCGGTGAGGACGGGGGAGCGCGGGGGCTCGGCGGCGACGAAGCAGCCCGCCATGGCGTCGAAGAAGGCGGCGCCTACCAACTCCCGGGTGACCGGGAAGGTATCCGCCAGGGCCCCGGCCAGGGACACGGCGACGTTATTGCGATAGACGCCGAAGCGCACCGCCGCGTCCGAGCCGTTCCAGGTCACCAGCCCGGGCGGCAGGGGGTGGTCGGGGTCCAGCAGGGCCGCGGCGAAGGACCCCGGATGCCCGTCGGCACCGCTCATGGCCGGGCCTCCCCTCTGCATAGGGCCGTGGCCAAGGCCGCGCGAGCCTGGGACGCCTCCCCCACCAGCACCTCCAGGGGCGGGACGGCCTGGTCGCGTTCGATCAGCGTCGGCCGCGGGCCCAGGTGCGCCAGGGTCCGCCGGTACAGGGCCCAGACCACCTCGTCCACCGGGGCGCCATGGGTATCGATCAGCAGGCGGTCGCCGGCCCCGTCGCGGTCCTCGGCAAAGCCCGCCAGGTGGATCTCGCCGATGGCGGCCGGCGGCAAGGCGGCGATGAGGTCCCAGGGGTCGCGCCCGTGGTTGATGGCGCTGACATAGGCGTTGTTCACGTCCAGCAAGAGGCCACAGCCAGTGCGGCGTGCGACCTCGGCGAGAAAAGCCCCCTCGTCCAGGGTGGAGGCCGCGAATTCGAGGTAGGTGCTGGGGTTCTCCAGCAACAGACGGCGCCCCAGGTGCTCCTGGATCTGGTCGATGTGGGCGCAGACCCGCACCAGGCTCGCCTGGTTGTAAGGGACTGGCAGAAGGTCGTTGTAGAATGCCCCGCCATGGCCCGACCAAGCCAGGTGCTCCGAGAACCATTGGGGCTCGAAACGCCGCGCCAGGGCATCGAGTCGATCAAGATGCCGGATATCGAGTGGACCCGCCCCGCCGATCGAGAGCCCCACCCCATGGACAGAGAGGGCGAAGCCTTCCCGAATCCGTTCCAGATGACGGGGGTAGGGCCCGCCGGGCACCATATAGTTCTCGGCGTGTACTTCGAAAAAGTCCAGGGGAGCGCCCGACCCGAGGATCTCCGGGACGTGCCTCGGCTTCAGGCCGATGCCAACGGCGGCAAGGCTTGCGGCTGGGGTGGTCATGGGGGATCCTCGGCGGGCGCGGCTGGAAATTGCCCTTACTTCGCCTTGAAGGCGGCGAGCTGGCCGTGACCGGTGGGAGAGCTGGGCGAGGCGGTCTGCTCGCAGGTGCCCTTGGGGACGTACTTCCAGGCGTCAGCCTGGTAGTCGACCTTGGAGGTGCCGGCGCAGGTGGTACCCGGACCGGCGGCGCAATCGTTCTTGCCCTTGAGGGCGATGCCGTAGCACTTCTCCTTCTCCGCGCCCTCGGCGGCGATGGCGGTGTTGGCGAAGGTCATGGCGGCGCCCAGGGCCAGGGCAAGGGCGGCGGCGGTGGTCTGAATGGCATGAGACTGGGACATGAGGCGATCTCCGATAGCGTTTGTGGGAACTTCGCGGCCGTCGGCGTCGATACGCCGCGTCCGCATCGAGGGATGGGGCCCGCTGGCCCTGGATTGTCTGCCCTCATCTGGTCAGTCGCCGGGGCGAGGCGATCGGTTACAACCCCGGGCCAGAAAATCGCTCGCGGTCACCTCGCCTGGCGCCTGTAACCTTTGATGCCGATCCAGCGACAAATTAAGTGATGAAGCCGGAACCGCCAGCCGACGATTTCGAGGCTGTACTGCAACCCCTCTGGGCGCGGGCCCAGTCAGGGGACGAGGGCGCCTACCGGGAAGCCCTCAGGCGCATCGCCGACCGGCTGCGGAGCTTTCTGCGCCGGCGGATGCAGTCCCTGCCGGACGACGTGGAGGACTTGGTGCAGGAGACCCTGCTCGCGATCCATCTTCAGCGCGGCACCCATGACCCCGAGGTCCCGGTCAGTCGCTGGGCCCTGGCGATTGCCCGCCACAAACTGATCGACCTGTGGCGGCGCCGCGGGCGTCGCGAGGCCCTGCACGACCCCCTGGACGATTTGGCGGAGGGCGACCACCCGGCGGTGGTGGAGGAGTTGCCCGTGCACCGCGACCTGGAGATCCTGCTGGCTGGGCTGCCCCAGGCCCAGCAGCAGGCCATCGTTTTGATCAAGCTGGAGGGGCTTTCGGTGGCCGAGGCGTCGCAGCGCAGCGGGGTCTCGGTCGCCGCCCTCAAGGTACAGGTCCACCGTGGCCTGAAGCGGCTCGCCGAACTGGTGAGGAAGGCACCATGAAGACAAATGACCTGATCGACCTGTTGGCGACCGGCGCCGGTCCGGCCCCGCGCGGGGTGGCGGCGCGCCGTCTGGCCCCGGCGGCGGCGCTCGGTGCCCTGGCCAGCGCGGCCGGCGCCCTCGGGGTGCTGGGTCCGATCCCCATGGAACTGTTCGTGGACCCGGGCCCCTGGCTCAAGCTCGCCTATGCCGGGGGGGTGGCGGTGGGGGCGGCCTGGCTCGCCGCCCGGCTCGGCCGGCCCGTGGCGCGCATCGATGGGCCCGTGCGGGTGTTACTGCTGGCGGTGGCGCTCATGGCCCTGCTGGGCGCCCTGGCCTTGCTCGCGGCCCCACCGGGGGGACGCCTGGCGGCGCTGCTCGGTCATTCCTGGCAGCGCTGCCCCTTCAATGTCCTGGCCCTGTCGCTCCCTGCACTGGCCGGGGCCTTGTGGGCCCTTCGCGGGCTGGCGCCCACCCAGCCTCGGGCCGCGGGTCTGGCGGCGGGACTTCTGGCGGGGGCACTGGGTGCCCTCGGCTATGCCTTGTCCTGCACCGAGCTGTCGCCCGCCTTCATTGCCGTCTGGTACAGCCTCGGCATCGGCCTCGCCGGGGCCCTCGGCTGTGCTATGGGTCCGCTCATCCTGCGCTGGTGATGGGGCGCCGACGAGCCTGTCGAACAGCGGCGTGGGCGGCGGCCGGTCATCCGGTTGCCGTGCGGAGCGCATCGCCAGCGCACACGGCGAACTGGCTCAGGCTGGAGCTTAAGGAAGCGAGGCCACGGAGGAACGGCACGACGCCGCGATAGGCGTATTAGGGTCGCCCTTGGAGTTGTTGACCTTGAGGCGTGCGCGACCGATCTCCAACCCGTTGCAGATCACGATGAGACGCCCGTCGGCCGCGCTGGCGACCAGGGTCAGCGGGTCCTCGGGCGAAGCCTCGGTATAGCCTTATGTTAAGTCAGACATAACCGGGCGTTCTTCCGCGAGTACTGGCGCCAGTCCGCACTCGACGACTGTTTCAAGCAGCGGCGCCGTGGGTCTGGTGTAGGGATCACTGTCGTGGTGTAGGATTAGGGCTCGCCCCGGGTTTGGGCGAGGCAGTTTCGCGGATCGCGCCCCGAGCGCTCGAATCCATGGGTTCCAGTCGTGGGCCCCGGCCGAATAGCTACAGATTACACAGAGCACCTTATGTTGAATCGCATTCAAACCTTCTTCGACGAATACTTGGCAACGGGCTCCCGGATCGCGGACGACCCGGATGCATCGGCGCGCTGTGCCGCCGCCGCCTTGCTTCTGGAAATGGCGCACATGGATAACACCATGACACCGGTGGAACAAACGGCAATCTTCAATGCAGTACGGGAAAGTTTCGAACTCTCGCCAGAACAGACCGAGGAGTTGATTGCCTGCGCCCACGAAGAGCGGGAGGAGGCGACCGACTATCACCAATTCACCTCGCTCATCACCGCCAATTTCGACCCGGCGCAACGCGCGAACCTGATCGAGCGCCTTTGGGCGGTCGCCTACGCCGATCAGGTGTTGTGCAAGCATGAGGAGTATCTGGTACGGAAGGTGGCGAACCTCCTCCATGTGCCCCATAGCACATTTATCGCGGCCAAGCATCGGGCCATGCGCGGAACGCCGAATTGACCCCCGATTTCCTATTTCTTGATTCCAGCAGCCTGTCGAACTTTCCCGGTGTCGGGTAGCGGAGCCGCCCTCAAGCCGGCGATCGCGATCAAGCGGGGCTTGACACCGATCCAATCCTAAAACACCGCATACCATGCCGGACGCGGTTTAAACAGACAGTTCCCCAACGAGCGCGCCCCGTGGCAGTACCGAGATCGCCATGTGCTCGGCCACACTGTAAACGCGCCGCAGCTTGTCGAGTATCTCGAACTGCACGCGGTGCTTGAGCAGGCGGTCCGGGTCGTCCAGGGCGAGACGCGCGGACTGAAGCCTATGCAACTCGAAAGTGAGCTC
>JBFZDM010000261.1:0-7378 GCA_041307365.1 Chromatiaceae bacterium
AGCAGTGAGCAAGGTCGCCGACATCCTGGGCCCCAAGGGTCTCCTCGCCGGGCGCCTGGAGGGCTACAGTCACCGCCCCCAGCAGGAGGCCATGGCGGCGCAGGTGGCCCAGGTCCTGGCCGAGGGCGGCACCCTCATCTGCGAGGCTGGCACGGGCACCGGCAAGACCTATGCCTACCTGATCCCGGCCTTGCTCTCCGGGCGCAAGGTCCTCATCTCCACCGGCACCCGCAACCTCCAGGACCAGCTATTCCACCGCGATCTGCCCCTGGTCCGCGATGCCCTGGACATACCGGTGGGCATAGCCCTGCTCAAGGGCCGAGCCAATTATCTCTGCCCCTACCGCCTGGCCCTGGCCCTCCAGGATCACCGCTCTGGGACACTCGAATTCCGCCGCCACCTGCTCGCCGTGCGGGACTGGGCCAGCGCCACCCGCCGTGGCGACATTGCCGAACTGGCCCTGCCGGACGATGCCCCAGTCTGGCCGGCGGTGACCTCAACCAGCGACAACTGCTTGCGCCAGGACTGCCCCGACTGGGACCAATGCCCCCTCCTCCAGGCCCGGCGCCGTGCCCAGGAGGCGGACCTGGTGGTCGTCAACCATCACCTGCTGTGCGCCGACATCTCACTGCGCGACGAGGGCTTCGGCGAAATCCTGCCGGGCGCGGACGCCTTCATCGTCGATGAGGCCCATCAGCTTCCGGAGGTGGCTGGCAACTTCTTCGGCACCGCCGTCAGTGGCCGCCAGTTCCTGGAACTGGTCCGCGACACCGAGGCCGAATACGGCCGCGAAGCCGGCGATATGCCGGATTTCCCCGACCTCCTGGCGGATTTGCGCCATGCCACCCTGGAACTGCGCCTCGGCCTGGGCGAGGAGGCTCGCCGGGCGCCCTGGCGTGAGATCGAGGAGGACGGTTCAGCCGCCGCCCGCCTGGGCGAATTGCGCCTGCGTCTGGGGGATGTCCACGCCGCCCTGGAGGCCCTCAAGGGCCGCGGCAAGGGCCTGGATTCCTGCCTGGCCCGCGCCGCCGACCTGGCCACCGACCTGGCCCGTATCACCGAACCGCCCGAGGATTCCGCCGACATCCGCTGGTTCGAGACCCAGGGCAAGGGCTTTCGCCTCCACCAGACCCCCCTGTCCGTGGCAGGCATTTTTCAGAGCCACATGGAGCGCCATCGCGCCGCCTGGGTCTTCACCTCCGCCACCCTGGCGGTGGCCGAGCGCTTTGACCACTTCGCCGGCCAGTTGGGCATAGGCGAGGCCCGCACCGCCTGCTGGGACAGCCCCTTCGACTATCCAAACCAGGCCCTCTGGTTTGTCCCGCGGGGCCTGCCCGACCCTTCCCTGCCCGAATACGGCGATGCCGTGACCAATCTGGCTGGCCGGATTCTCGCCCTGAGCCGGGGCCGCGCCTTCCTGCTCTACACCAGCCACCGCGCCCTGCGCCGCGCGGCGGAGCAACTGGAATCCCGGCTGGAATTTCCCCTGCTGGTTCAGGGCTCGGCACCGCGTGGCGAACTCCTCAAGCGCTTTCGCCAGCTTGGCAATGCCGTCCTGCTCGGGACCGCCAGCTTCTGGGAGGGGGTGGACGTGCGCGGCGAGGCCTTGTCCTGCGTCATCATCGACAAGCTCCCCTTCGCCTCGCCAGGGGACCCGGTGCTGGCCGCCCGCATCGACGCCCTGCGCCAGCAAGGCGGTAACCCCTTCCGCGACTTCCAGTTACCCCAGGCCGTCATCAGCCTCAAGCAGGGCGCCGGCCGCCTCATCCGCGACGCCACCGACCGGGGCGTACTGGTGGTCTGCGATCCACGGCTACTTTCAAAATCCTACGGCCACGCCTTCCTCAACAGCCTGCCACCCATGGCACGCACCCGCGACCTGGCCATGGTGGAACGTTTCTTCGCCGAGGATTCATCGTGCCCAGCCTGACTGATCCCGAATCCCGCCGCTCCACCCGCTGGCCGGCCCTCTACCAGACCCTGGACCCGTCTCTTTGACTTGCACCTTACCCGGACCCCGGGAAGACTCGCCCCAAATCCAGCCAACACCTGACTTGTACGCCTCCAACCGAGAATCTCATGCGAATCCTGGCCATTGACACCTCCGGCGAGGCCTGCTCCGCCGCCCTCCTGACCGAGACCGGCCTCCACCAACGCCTGACTCTGGAGCCAAGACGCCACGCCGACCTGATCCTTGGCCTTGCGGAGGGATTGCTGAAGGAGGCGGATTTGAATCTCAGGGAGCTTGACGCCCTCGCCTTCGGCCGAGGCCCCGGCTCCTTCGCCGGCGTGCGCATCGCCACCGCCGTGATCCAGGGCCTGGCCTTTGGCGCCGATCTGCCGGTACTTCCCGTCTCCACCCTCGCTGGCCTCGCCCAAGGCCAACATCGCCGCCAGGGCGCGCGCAAATGCCTTGCCGCCCTCGATGCCCGCATGGGCGAGGTCTATTGGGGGCGCTACATCCTGGATAACCAGGGCCTGATGCGCCTGGATGGCGAGGAAGCGGTGACCACACCAAAACTGGCTGAATTACCAGCGGATGGAGGCTGGCAAGGCGCGGGCGGCGGCTGGAATACCCATGGCGACCTAATTGCTCAGCGTCTGGGTACTCGGCTGACTCTCACCGACCCAGGCGCCGTCTGCGAATCCCAGGACCTGGCCCTCATCGCCGCCGCCGACTTCGCCGCCGGCCTGGCCTTACCGCCGGAACGGGCCCTGCCCGTCTATCTGCGCGACAAGGTAACCCACGGCCCCTGAAGAAACCCGCATGGGACTTGCCACCCTTGCACTCCCAAGCCCCCGCCAGTATCTTGCCTTTCTATTTCCCAGGCCGCCCTGGGCGGCACCACAGCGGGCACTGAAAGCGGAGCCAAAGCGCATGCGCAGTCATTATTGCGGGGATCTGAACCGCGAGCAGGTTGGTCAGGAAGTTTCCCTAAGCGGGTGGGTTCATCGCCGGCGGGATCATGGCGGCGTCATCTTCATCGACCTGAGGGATCGCAGCGGTCTGGTGCAGGTGGTGGTGGACCCGGACAATCCCGACACCTTCCGCCTGGCCGAGCAGGCCCGCGGCGAGTATGTGCTCCGGATCGAGGGGCTGGTGCGCCCGCGCCCGGCGGGGACGGAGAACAAGGATCTGGCCTCCGGCGAGATCGAGGTCCTGGCGCGTTCCCTGACCATCCTCAACACCGCCGAGACCCCGCCCATCCAACTCGACGAGCATGGCCGCGACGCCGCCGAGGAGCTGCGCCTGCGCTACCGCTATATCGACCTGCGCCGCCCTGAGATGCAGGAGCGCCTGCGCCAGCGGGGCAAGATCACGCGGACCCTGCGCAACTATTTGGATGCGCGGGGCTTCCTGGATATCGAGACGCCCATCCTCACCAAGTCCACTCCCGAGGGCGCCCGCGACTACCTGGTGCCGAGCCGCACCCATCCCGGCGAGTTCTTCGCCCTGCCCCAGTCTCCGCAGCTTTTCAAGCAGTTGCTCATGATGTCGGGGATGGATCGCTACTATCAGATCGCCCGCTGCTTTCGCGACGAAGACTTGCGCGCCGACCGCCAGCCCGAGTTCACCCAGCTCGACATCGAGGTCTCCTTCATGGACGAGGACGAACTCATGAATCTGATGGAGGAAATGATCCGCGTCCTCTTCCGCGAGATCCTGGGGGCCGAGCTGCCCAACCCCCTGCCCCGCCTGACCTATGCCGAGGCCATACGCCGCTTCGGCTCCGATCGTCCCGACTTGCGCGTGCCCCTGGAGCTGATCGACGTCGCCGATCTCATGGCGGACGTAGACTTCAAGGTCTTTGCCGGCCCGGCCAGGGATCCGGAGGGTCGCGTCGTGGCCATGCGCCTGCCCAAGGGCGGCGAACTCAGCCGCAAGGCCATCGACGACTATGGTCAGTTTGTCGGCATCCATGGCGCCAAGGGCCTGGCCTACATCAAGGTCAACGACTGGGCGGCCCAGGGGCGGGAGGGACTGCAATCACCCATCCTCAAGTTCCTGCCGGACGCGGCGGTGGATGGCATCATGGCGCGCACCGGTGCCGTGGACGGGGATCTGGTCTTTTTCGGCGCCGACAAGGCCAGCGTGGTCAACGAGGCCATCGGTGCCCTGCGCGTCAGGCTGGGTCAGGACCTGGGCCTGATGGCCGAGGGCTGGCACCCGGTCTGGGTGGTGGATTTCCCCATGTTCGAGCGCGAGACCCATACCGGGCGCTGGACGGCCCTGCACCACCCCTTCACCTCGCCCCAAGAGGACCAGGTCAACCTGCTGGACGAGGATCCGGGCGCCTGCCTGTCCCGGGCCTACGACATGGTGCTCAATGGCACCGAGATAGGTGGTGGTTCCATCCGCATCCACCGCGAGGAGGTGCAACGGCGCGTCCTCAAGCTGCTGGGAATCAGCGACGAACAGGCCGAAGACCGTTTTGGCTTCCTGCTGCGGGCCCTCAAATTTGGCTGTCCGCCCCATGGCGGTATCGCCTTCGGCCTGGATCGTCTGGTGATGCTGATGACGGGCGCCAGCTCCATCCGCGATGTCATGGCCTTCCCCAAGACCCAGACCGCCGCCTGCCTGCTGACCTCCGCCCCCTCGGTGGTCGATCAGGCCCAACTCAACGAGCTGGCCCTGCGCGTGCGGTTGCGGCCATGAGACCGGGGCCCGCGACCGAGTCGGGTGTCCGCTTTAGGCAAGCCTGAAACAGGGATCTTGTCGGGCCGCCCGGCAATCCCGCCGCATGGCAGTCCGGCACCCGATCAGCCCCGACAGATACCCTGCTGTTGATCCATCCTGGAACATCCTGAATGCCGGATAAATTCAAACGCCCCGAGTCAGTGCTCCTGATCATAGCCACCCGTTCCGGCGATTTTCTGCTCCTGCGCCGTACCCAGCCCGCTGGCTTTTGGCAATCCGTGACCGGCAGCCTGGAACCGGGGGAAACCCCGCGCCAGGCGGCCTGGCGCGAGTTGCGGGAAGAGACGGGGCTGAGCGTGCCGACAGCGGCCCTGCTCGACCTGCGCCACCGTGAGCGTTTTCCCATCCTCCCCGCCTGGCGAGACCGCTATGCCCCCAACGTTTACGAGAACCTCGAACACTGGTTCGCCCTCGTTCTACCCTTTCGGCGTTTGATTCGGGTGAACCCCCACGAGCACCTGGAGCAAGGCTGGATGTCCGCCAAGACCGCCGCTACCCTGGCCAGTTCCTGGACCAATCGCAAGGCCATTCGGCTTCTGACCCCCCTCTTGCCGGCTTGCTGAGCAAGGGGGCCGTGGCAGGACCGAGCCCCCAGGGCCCAGGGTTGTGGTTCCTGCCCTCCTATCCGGATGTGGGTCAGGGCAATTTATCAAATACCCATGCGCCGCCTAATCCGCATTATGATGCGGCTAGCGCACCGCCCTGCCTGCTCGGGTACCGCGCCACACCCAGCCGCCTGGCCTCGTCGCCATCCCTCGGGAGATGGATCACAGGACCTTCGCGGTAATAATTCCGGACGGGTTTGTGTCGTCCCGCCCTTTCCTAACGGCTGAGGTAGCCAAGTGCTCCAGAAAATGTCCAAAAAAACTCTGATCGCCACCCTGGCCCTGCTGTCGGTCGTGGCGGTGGACGCCGCCCTCGATGCCGGGCTGGTCGTCCCCAAGGCGCACGCCGTGATCGGCAGGCCCTTGACCCCGATCAGCTACGCTGGCGTCGCCCGCCGCACCACCCGCCGCGCCATCTATGCGACCTCCGTTTATGCCGCGACCCTGCCCGCGGGCTGTCAGACCATCATCATCGAGGGCACGACCTTGCATCAATGCGGTGGGACTTACTATCAGAGCAGCGGCAGTAAATACGTGGTGGTAAGAGTGGAATAATGCGACTTGCAACCCCCAACATTTCACTACCCACCCCACCCAGCCAATCAGAAAACCCAGGAGTCGCTCCCGTTATGAAAACACCTAACCTCTTATCCCTGCCCAACCACGCCCGCCTGGCTGGCGTTGGCCTCATCCTGGCGGCTGCGCTGGTCGGCGCGCCGCTGGTCGCCCAAGCCCAGGCGAGCGACGCCAAGGCCCTCCTCAAGGCCATGTCGGACTATGTGGGCAGTCAACAGACCATCGAGCTGACCTTCGACAGCGATATCGAGATCATCACGCCGGCCCTGGAGAAAATCCAGTTCACCAATTCCGGCGAGATGCTGTTGAGCCGCCCGAATAAACTGCGCGCCCACCGGCACGGCGGCTATGCCGATGTAGCGCTGACCTTCGACGGCAAGACCGTCAGCATCCTCGGCAAGAACCTCAACGCCTATGCCCAGTTCGAGGCACCGGGCACCGTGGACCAGTTGATCGAGGTCCTGCGGGCGGGGCATGGCGTGGCCCTGCCTGGCGCGGACCTGCTCCTGTCGCAATCCTATGACGCCCTCGTGGCCGGGGTCCTGGAGGCCAAGCATATCGGCCGCGGCGTCATCGACGGCGTGGAATGCGAGCACCTGGCCTTCCGCAACTTCGATACCGACTGGCAGCTCTGGGTGGAGGTGGGTGACCGGCCGATTCCGCGCAAGCTGGTGATCACCAGCAAGACGGTGAACAGCGCCCCGCAATACACATTGCGCGTCAAGGGCTGGAAAACCGGCGTCGAACCACCGGCCGATGCCTTCACTTTCGTGCCGCCGGCCAACGCCACCCAACTGAGCCCGGACGCCTTGGCCGAGCTTGACGAATTGCCCAAGTAAATTCCCCAAGGAGAAAGCTCATGACTCGCATCACACCTAGGGTTGTACTCATGTTCGGCCTGGCCGGCGCCGGTTGGCTTGTCAATGGCGGGTTCGGGCTGAACTCCCCTGACTTGCTGGTCGCCACGGCGGAAGCGGTGGTTGGCCATCCCGCGACCCCCGTCAGCTATGCCGGTGTCGCCCGGCGCTCCACCGTCGGCGTCGGGGCGCCTGGGGTTGGCGTGACGCCTGGGGTCGGGGTGGGTGCCCCAGGTGTCGGCGTGGCGCCGGGAGTCGGGGTCGGCGCCCCAGGCGTGGGAGTGCAACCCATGAATCGCGGAGGCCCCGTCAACCGGGTTGGGGTCCGTTGAACCTCGCCCGCTCTTTGATCTTGACCCCACGGATCGCCTCCAGACCGACTTTGGCCTTGACAGACGCCGTGTAGGTCTTGCGCTTGGCTTCACCCATGCCGACATGCCCCTTGTGGTGCGGCGCCAGCTTAAATTACTGTCCGGTTTTCGGGGTCCGTTATACTCGGTGATGCTGTCCATAGGTGTCGCCTTGGCGGCGGCGGTGCGCTGGCCGATGGAATTGCTGGGTTGAGTGGTCTAAATGCGACGCCGGAACAAACAAGGAGGTTTTCCGCTGCAGACTTCCTGAGCCCAGGCTATATGGCAACA
>JBFZDM010000280.1:0-3313 GCA_041307365.1 Chromatiaceae bacterium
GGTCGGCAGCCTGGTGGTGGCCATGTACCTGCCCATCTTCAAGATGGCGGCGGTGGTGTGAGGAAAGCCCATGTCAGCCCTCGATCTCTTGCTGCAGACTCCAATCCTGCTGTACACAACCGTCGGCCTATTTGCCCTGGCAGTGGGGAGTTTTCTCAATGTCGTCATTTACCGGCTGCCGCGCATGATGGAGGAAGAATGGCGGCGGGAGTGCGCCCATCTGACCCAGACCCAGGCGGACGATGCCCCCATGGGCTCCATCCCACCCCCGCTCCCCCCCTCGCTTTCACTCGCCAGGCCCGGTTCCCACTGTCCCCACTGCGGACACCGGATTAAGGCACGGGAGAATATCCCCGTCTTGAGCTACCTCTTCCTGCGCGGCCGCTGCGCGGCCTGCCAGCAGCCCATCGGCGCGCGCTATCCCCTGGTGGAGGTGGTTACCGCACTGCTGTCGATCCTGGTGGTCTGGCGCCTTGGGGTGACCTGGGAGGCCGCCGCCGCCCTAGTGCTAACCTGGGGCCTGATCGCCTTGGCCTTCATCGACATCGATACCCAACTCCTGCCGGACAGTATCACCTTGCCCTTGCTCTGGCTGGGGCTCCTGATCAGCCTCGATGGCTGGTTCGCCACCACCCAGGAGGCCATCCTGGGGGCCGCCCTGGGTTACCTTTTCCTCTGGGCCATTTACCAAGTCTTCAAACTGACCACTGGCCGCGAGGGCATGGGCTATGGCGACTTCAAGCTCTTCGCCCTCTTTGGGGCCTGGCTAGGCTGGCAGGCCCTGCCCCTGATCCTGATCTTGTCGAGCGTTGTTGGGGCCATCCTCGGCCTGGTGTTGCTCGCCCGGCGGGGTCAGAATCGCCATACCCCCCTGCCCTTCGGCCCCTACTTGGCAGCCGCCGGTTGGATAGCCCTCCTCTGGGGCCAGGGTATCAACGGCGCCTATCTTCGCTGGACGGGGCTTGGGTAAGGGGATGGAGGCCCCTGGCCGCCCCCGGCTGACGGTCGCCCTCACCGGCGGCATCGGCAGCGGCAAGACTACCGTCTCCCAGCGCCTGGGGGATCTGGGAGCCGCTATCATCGATACCGACCTCATCGCCCATCAACTCACCGCCCCCGGTGGCGCCGCCATGCCAGCCATGGCAGAGGCCTTCGGACCCGAGGCGATCGCCGCCGACGGCAGCCTGGACCGGGCCGCCATGCGCCGCCGTGTCTTCGCCGACGCCGCCGCGCGCCAGCTCCTGGAGGCGATACTCCACCCCCTGATCCGTGCCCGCATGACCGAGGAATTGAACCGCGTCAAGGCACCCTATGCCGTCCTCGCCATCCCGCTCCTGTTCGAGGCCGGCTGGACCGACGCCGCCGACCGCATCCTGGTCGTGGACCTGCCCGAACCGCTGCAAATCGCCAGAGTCATGGCGCGTAGCGGTTTGGACGAGGACGAAGTCAGACGGATCCTCGCCAACCAGGCCAGCCGCGAGACCCGCCGCAAGGGCGCCGACGACCTCATCGACAACAGCGGCACCCTCGAGAACCTAATGGCACAAGCCGATGATCTGCATGGGCGCTATCTGAGGCTCACCCAATCCCCAACCCCATAAAATCACTTGCAAGTCTGATAAATCTTGCTTGAGGACGAGGGGCGCCTCGTTTATGCTCCCGATCGTGGGGGTATAAAACCCACGCCACCAAAAAAAACATCTAACGAGGACCTCCCCATGATCAAAAGATATTTCTTGCTCGCCCTAGGCTCCACCCTGGCGCTGGCCCTGCCAACCCTATCCGTCCTGGCGGCCTCGGAATGCAAGGGCCTTGACCAAACGGCCTGTGCCGCCATGCAAGGCTGCACTTGGGTAAGTGGCTATGTCCGCAAGGATGGCAAGGAAGTCGCCGCCTACTGCAAGTCCAAGGGCGAGAAGAAGACCACCGAGCAAGCACCCACCGCCCCAGCTCAGGCCCCTGCCGCCCCAGCCAAGGCCCCCGCCATTCCGGCGCAGGCGCCCACCGCCCCAGCCAAGCCTTCCGCTGCCCCGGTTCAGGTACCCGCCGCTCCGGCTAAGGCTCCCACCGTCCCGGCGCCGGCTCAGGCCACTCCGGCACCCACCAAGAACTAATTTCCTAACCGAGCTTTCGCCCATTAAGCATGGCGGCCAAAAGGCCGCCTCTTTGTTTGCGGCTCGGACAGGCGGAATCTCTGCCTGCTGAGCCGACCTTAACCCAGAGGCGAAGTGGGTGACACCCCTTCATAGCCCCCGCTCACGTACCACAACCCCAGCATCAAGCCGCTCATGACCCAGGAAATCCAGATCACCCGCCCCGACGATTGGCACCTGCATCTGCGCGATGGAGCCGAGATGGCCTCGGTATTACCGCACACGGCGCGCCGCTTCGCCCGCGCCATCGTCATGCCCAACCTCAAGCCACCGATAGTGGATACGGCCCAGGCCCTCGCCTACCGGGACCGCATCCTGGCGGCCCTGCCCAAGGGCATGGATTTCACCCCCCTCATGACCCTCTACCTGACGGACGCCACCGCGCCAGAGGAGATCCGGCTCGCACGGGCATCCGGCGCCGTTGCCGCCGCCAAGCTCTACCCAGCGGGGGCGACCACCAACGCCGAAAAGGGTGTCACCCGGCTGGAGCGCATCCATCCAGTGCTGGCGGCGATGGAGAAGGAAGGCATGCCCCTGCTGGTCCACGGCGAGGCGACAGCCGCCGAGATCGACGTCTTCGACCGCGAGCGGCGCTTCATCGAGGACTCCCTGCTGCCCCTGCTGCGGGGCTTTCCAGGGCTGCGTATCGTCTTCGAGCACATCACCACGGCGGACGCCGCAGATCTGGTCCGCACCGGGCCACCGACCCTGGCCGCCACCATCACGCCCCAGCATTTGCTTTATAACCGGAACGCCATCCTGGCCGGGGGCATCCATCCGCACTTCTACTGCCTGCCGGTGCTCAAGCGCGAACGCCATCGCCAGGCCCTGATGGATGCGGCCACCAGCGGCTATCCCCGCTTCTTTCTGGGTACGGACAGCGCGCCCCATACCGTGGGGTCAAAAGAGAGTGCCTGCGGCTGCGCGGGGATTTATAGCGCCCACGCCGCCATCGAACTCTACGCCGAGGCCTTCGATCAGGCGGGAGCCCTGGACAAGTTGGAGGGATTCGCCAGTCACCATGGCCCCGACTTCTATGGACTCCCGCGCAACTTGGAGTCGATCCGGCTTAGGCGCGAGCCATGGCAAGTGCCCGAGGGTTACGCCTTCGGGCAGGCCCTGGTCAGGCCCCTGCGCGGGGGAGAAACCATCGGCTGGCG
>JBFZDM010000293.1:0-5485 GCA_041307365.1 Chromatiaceae bacterium
CGCTCCCGAGCCACCACCTGGCTCAAGTTCGCCGGAGGTCAGGCAGTTATCTTCCAGCCACTGCTGAAACAGCATTTCCAGATGGGCCAGTGCCTGCTCGAAGATACGCTGTTTGCGCAGGATCCGGCTTGGATCGGCATCTTTGGGATGGGCGGCGGCTTCGCGCCCCGCGACCCGAGCCTGGCTCTGGATGATTGCCAGCGGATTGCGGAATTCGTGCGAAAACATCCGCTGAGCGGGACTAGATGATGGTCAACGCTGAACCCCCTGCCGGGTCTGGGCCGCCGGCTGGCGCGGGGCCGGCCTGGTGGGCGAATCCCGTCACCGGCGCCCTGGGCTTTGCCCTCGGCGTGTGTCTTTTTTTTACCCTCCCCGAGCTGCCGCCATCCTGGGCCCCGGGGCTGGTGACGGCGGCGGTGGCCTATGTGGCCCTGCATTGGGCGCCGGCTCGGCCTTTTCTGTTCGTGGTGCTGGGTGGGCTATGGGCCCAGATGCAGGCCTGCGACCGCTTGTGCCACCCCTTCCCCGAGGACCTGGCGCGCCAGGATATCCGGGTAGAGGGGCGAGTGGCCTCCCTGCCGGAGGAACGAGCCGGCGGGATCCGGTTTCAGTTTCGCATCGACCGCGCCTGGCATGGTGACCAGGTGCTGGATTTTCGTGGCCTGGCCCGCCTGTCCTGGCATGGGGCCCCCCCCTTGCGGGCGGGGGAGGGCCGCACCCTGAAGGTTCGGCTCAAGCCGCCCCACGGCTTTGCCAATCCAGGCGGTTTCGATTACGAGCGCTGGCTCTTCCAGGAGGGGATAGTCGCCACGGGCTATGTGCGTCCTGGGACGGCGGCCGAGGAAGCTGGCGTGCTGGACGTCGGCGCAGGTCCTTACGCCATCGACCGCTGGCGCCAGGCGCTGGGAGAGCGGCTGGAACCTCACCTGGAAGGTTCGCCGGCGGCGGGGCTGGTGCTGGCCCTGGTGCTCGGCGATCGCTCTGGGTTGACGCCGGGGCAGTGGGAGGTACTGACCCGTACCGGAGTCAATCACCTGG
Organism: Chromatiaceae bacterium; assembly: GCA_041307365.1. Taxonomy (GTDB): domain Bacteria; phylum Pseudomonadota; class Gammaproteobacteria; order Chromatiales; family Chromatiaceae; genus M0108. Next base: position 1,039 of record JBFZDM010000293.1, read on the forward strand.
TGGCCATTTCGGGGCTACATGTGGGTCTGGTGGCGGCGAGCTTTTTCTTTCTGGTGCGTTGGGCCTGGTCGCGCCTGCCGCGGCTGGCGCTCCGGCTGGCGGCGCCGCGAGCCGGGGTCCTGGGCGCCCTGGCGGCGGCCCTGGTCTATAGCGCCCTGGCGGGCTTCGCGGTTTCCACCCAGCGGGCGCTGGTGATGTTGGCGGTGGTGCTGGGCGCCCTGTTCTGGGCGCGGACCCCGCGCTGGGGCACCGGCCTGGTCTTCGCCCTGGCGGGGGTGCTGATGCTCGACCCGGCGGCGGCCCTGAGCTATGGCTTCTGGCTGTCCTTCGGCGCCGTGGCGGCCTTGCTCTATGGTCTCGGCCATCGCCTGGCCTCGGATGGCGTTTGGCGACGCTGGGGCCAGGCCCAGTGGGTGGTGGCTCTAGGGTTGCTGCCACTCTTGCTCCTCTTGTTTGGCCGTGCCTCCGTCGTCTCCCCCCTGGTGAATTTAGCGGCGGTGCCCCTTTTCAGCCTGGTGCTGCTGCCCCTGGTTCTGGTCTCGGCGCTGCTGGCCCTCCTGACCGGGGTGGGGGCACCGCTGGCCTGGACCGCCGCGCTCCTGGCCTGGCTCCTGGATGGACTAACCACGATCTCGGCCTGGCCCTGGGCATCCGCCGCCATCTCGGCGCGACCCACCTGGGTCTGGGTGGCGGCCTTCGGCGGCGCCTTTCTGCTCCTGTCCCCGCGGGGGTTGCCGGGGCGCTGGCTGGGTCTGCCATTGTTGCTGCCCCTGTGGCTGTCGCGGCCAGCGGCCCCCGCGCCGGGGGAGGCCTGGTTTGAGTTACTCGATGTGGGGCAGGGTCTCTCCGCCGTGGTCCGCACGGCCCATCATGTCCTGGTCTACGATACGGGGCCGGCCTTTCCCAGCGGCTTCAACACGGGTCAGGCGGTGGTGGGGCCTTTCCTGCGGGAGCAGGGCGTGGCGCGGATTCATACCCTGATCCTCAGCCATGGCGATCAGGACCATGTGGGGGGCTTTGCCGGCTTGTCCGCCGCCCTGCCCATCGACCGTATCCTGGCCGGCGAGCCCGAGACCCTGACCGACCCCAGGGCCGAGCCCTGTCTTGCCGGCCAGGGCTGGACCTGGGACGGGGTGGATTTCATGATGCTGCATCCCTGGGAGGCCGGGCTGGAGGGTAACGATAGCTCCTGCGTGCTGCGGGTCGCTACGGGCGGGGCCAGCCTCTTGTTGCCCGGAGACATGGGTCGGGGCAGAGAGAGGCAACTGGTGGGGCGGGGCCCCCTGGCATCGACCCTGCTCGTGGCGGGTCATCACGGCAGCAATACCTCCACCAGCCGGGAGTTTCTGGCCGCCGTGGCGCCCCGCTGGGTGCTTTATTCCAGTGGCTTTGCCAACCGCTTTGGCTTTCCAGCCCTCAAGGTGCGGGAGCGAGTGGCCGCCAGCGGGGCCGGGGAGCTGAACACGTCGGATACGGGCGCCATCGGCTTTGTGCTGTCGGCGGAGGGTCTGATGGGCCCCCATCTCTACCGCCAGGAGCATCCGCGCCTTTGGTCCTGGCGGCCCCAGGGGCAGAGGTAGCCGGGTTCCGACTCCCGGCTTGGGGTATCATGTCGCCCCTGGAAGCGGACCCCAATGAGGTGATTGAACGGTGCTGGAGATGATGAAGGCAGGTGGCTGGCTGATGTTGCCCATCCTGGCCTGTTCCGTGGTGGCCACGGCCATCGTCCTGGAGCGTTTCTGGAGTCTGCGCCGGCGCCGGGTCATGCCCGATGGCCTGGTGGCCCAGGTCTGGCAATGGCAGCGGGACCAGGCCCTGACGGCGGAGCGCGTCGAGGCCCTGGGCCTGAGTTCGCCCTTGGGCCGGCTCCTCGGCGCCGGGCTGGTCAATCGCTATCACTCCCGGGAGATCATGAAAGAGGCCATCAACGATGTGGGCCGCCAGGTGGTGGCCGATCTGGACCGTTATCTCAACACCCTGGGGACCATCGCCGCGGTGACACCCCTGCTGGGTCTGCTGGGCACCGTCATTGGCATGATCGATGTCTTCGCCGTCATCATGGATGCTGGCGTCGGTAACCCGGGGATCCTGGCCGGCGGCATCTCCAAGGCCCTGATCACCACGGCGGCGGGCCTGTCCGTGGCCATCCCCAGCCTCATGTTTCATCGTTACTTCAGCGGCCGGGTCACCCAGTTCGCCATCGACATGGAGGAGCAGGCCCTCAATCTGGTGGAAGTCATCAAGGGCGAGCGCGAGGCATTCCTCGGGGGCTCGGCGTGAACCTCCGTCCCCAGCGTCCAGCGCCGCCGGACATCAATCTGGCGCCCCTCATAGACGTCGTCTTTCTGCTGCTGATCTTCTTCATGGTCACCACCACCTTCAAGGACGACGCACGCATCAAGGTCCAGTTGCCCGAGGCCCAGGGCGAAGTGGCGGTTGAGACGATCAGTCTGACCTTGGTCATCGACGCCGCCGGTTCCTTCTATGTCAACGACAGCGCGGTGGCGGACACGGACCCCGCTAGCTTGCGCAAGGCCCTCGCGGAGGCCATGGGCCAGGTAGCGGGGGAGAGAGGCGCGGCCGATCAGCCCCTGGTCCTCAAGGCGGATGCCAGGACACCCCACCAGGCCGTGATGACCGCCATGGACGTGGCCAGCCAGCTCGGGCTGACCCGCTTTTCATTTGCCGCCAGCCGAACCCAGGCCGAGCCATGAGCCGACCGGATGTCCTTGCCCCCGGCTCGGCGCGCCGCATCTACCTGCGCCTGATCGGCTACGCCAAGCCCTACTGGCGCATGTTCGCCCTGTCCGTGGTCGGCATGCTGGTCTATGCCGCCACCGAACCCGTCTTCGCGGCCATGATGAAGCCCTTGCTGGACGGCACCTTCATCGACCGGGACCCGGCGGTGGTGCAAGCCATGCCCCTCATCCTGCTCGCCATCTTCCTGGTGCGGGGGATCAGCGGCTTCATCAACACCTACTGCCTCAAGTGGGTGGGCCGGCGGGTGGTGGCGGACCTGCGCCAGCAGATGTTCGAGCACCTGCTCCGCTCGCCAGCGCGCTATTACGATCGCCAGAGTACGGGTCAGATCCTGGCCAAACTCACCTATAACGTGGAAAACGTGGCCAACGCCGCCACCAACGCCATCACCACTATAATCCGCGATGGCTTTTCGGTCATCGGGCTGGTGGCCTACATGCTCTATATAAACGTGGTGCTCTCGGCCATCTTTCTGTTGGTGGGCCCGGCCATGGCCGTCGCCATCAAGGTGGCCAGCCGCCGCTTTCGCCGTGATAGCAAGCGTATTCAGGATCGGGTCGGTGAACTCACCCATGTGGCGCAGGAGGCCATCGATGGTCAGCGCGTGGTCAAGGCCTTCGGCGGTCAGGCGCGGACGGCGGGGCATTTTGCCTTCGTCAATGAAAAGACCCGTTCCCTGCAGATGAAGATGGTGGCCACGGATGCCATCAGCGTGCCCCTGGTGCAACTGGTCTCGGCCATGGCCATCGCCCTTATCCTCTATCTCTCGACCATGCAGGGCCTGCAGGAGGACATCTCGGTTGGCACCTTCATGTCCTTCATCGTGGCCATGGGCCTGCTGCTCCAGCCCATCAAGAGCCTGACCGCCATCAATACCCACCTGCAACGTGGCATCATCGCCGCCGACAGCCTCTTCGAACTCCTCGATTCCTCCCCCGAGGCCGACACGGGCACACGCGTCCTGGGTCGTGCCCAGGGCCGGGTGGAGTTTCGCGGCCTGACCCATGTCTATGACGCGGACAAGGGGCCCGTACTGCGGGACCTGAATCTTGTAATAGCACCGGGAGAGACGGTGGCCCTGGTGGGGCGCTCGGGCAGCGGCAAATCGACCCTGGCCAATCTGCTGCCCCGGTTCTATGACCCGGACCAGGGCGAGATTCTCATTGATGGCATTCCGGCGCGGGAACTGACCCTGGCTAGCCTGCGTGCCCAGATCTCCCTGGTGACCCAGGAGGTGGTGCTCTTCAACGACACCATCCGCGCCAACATTACCTATGGCCAGGCCGGCGAAGTGGACCAGGCAGTCCTGGAGGCGGTGGCGGAGGCGGCCCATGCCCTGGATTTCATCCGCGAACTGCCCGACGGCTTCGAGACCCTCGTCGGCGATCGAGGCATGCTGCTCTCCGGCGGCCAACGCCAGCGGCTGGCCATAGCCCGCGCCATGCTCAAGGACGCACCCATTCTCATCTTTGACGAGGCCACCTCGGCCCTGGACAGCGAGGCGGAGCGCCACATCCAGGCAGCCCTGGAGGGTCTGATGCGCAACCGCACCACCCTGGTGATCGCCCATCGCCTTTCCACCATCGAGATGGCGGATCGCATCCTGGTGCTGGAGCAGGGCCGCCTTGTCGAGGAGGGTCCCCATGCCGAACTCCTGGCGCGGGATGGCTATTACGCCCGGTTGCAC
>JBFZDM010000316.1:0-4422 GCA_041307365.1 Chromatiaceae bacterium
GGCCTCGAAGGTTGTGAGCAGGCGCCCCCGCTCCATGGGACTCAGAAGCGATAACCCTTGGGGATGACCACGACGCCGCCGGGGGAGAGGATGAAGCGGGCCCGGTCCGCCGCCGGATCCATGCCGATCTGGGTCTTCCGCGGGATCACCACGTCCTTGTCGATGATGCAGCGCCGCAGGTGCGCGCGCTCCCCCACCGAGACGCCATGGAAGAGGATGGCATCCTCGACGATGGCCCCATCCGCCACCCGCACCTTGGGAAAGAGGATGGAGTGGTTCACGCCGCCACCGCTCACCACGGTCCCCGCCGCCAGCATGGAATTGACGAAGATGCCCTCGGTGCCGGACAGGCCGGGCACGGTGCGGGCCGGGGGATATTGGCCCTGGGCGGTGAGGATGTTCCAGTCGTTCTGATAGAGGTTCAGGGGCGGATCGGGCTCCAGCAGGGCCATGTTGGCCTCGTAGTAGGCGTCGATGCCCCGCAGATCGCTCCAGTAGCGATCCGGCGAGACCCGGCCGCGCTCGCCGCCGAACCGATAGACGCACGCCTCGACCTGCCCGGCCAGATTGGCGACGGCCTCGGCCACGGACACCTGGTCGGCGGCCGCCACGGCCTCCTCTGACTCCAACAGATTGAGCAGAAAGTCCTTGTCGAAGAGATAGACGCCCATGGGGGCGCAGGCCCCGTTGGCGAGGGCAGTCGCCGGCAGCAGGCCGCGCACCCGATCCTCGCCCTCCAGATCGAAGGCCAGGCGGGGCCTGGGTCCGCTGCCCGTACTCCGGCAGGCGGCGGTGATGGTCGCCCCCCGCTCCTGGTGGTAACGGATGAGTTCCGCATAGTCCATGCGATAGACGAGGCCCCCGTCCAGCATCAGCACGTCGCGCCGGGTGCTGCGCTCGATCAGGTAACGGTTCTGACGCATGGCACAGAAGAAACCGCCGTAACCGTCCGCACCCTCGCGCATCTGCGGCGGGATGGGGGTGATGTATTCCCCGAGTTCCGGATGGAAAATGGACCAGCCGTCCCGCAGGTGTTTCTGCAGGGAGTGGGACTTCCACTGGATCAGCACCAGGATCTGGCGCAACCCCGAGTGCAGGCAATTGGCAAGGGTGAAATCGATGATACGGAACTTGCCGCCGAAGGGCACGGCGGCCTTGGCCCGGTAGAGGGTGAGGGGCGCCAGGCTGTCGTCCTGGCCAGTGGCCTTCACGATAGTCAATGTCTGGGCGGGCATGGCTCTCCTTCGAAGGGTCAGGACTGGAATTCATGGCCGGTGGCGCCGGCAAAGTCTAACCCATCCCGGGGGTAGGGGCGAACAAATGTCCCCGTCCTGACCACCCCACTCGTTCAGGGGCTAACCGGTATTGCGCATCCCCGCGGCAATGGCATTGATGGACCTTAACAGGGGGTCCAGCCATTGCTCCCGATCCTCGGGGGTGTTTCCCTTGCGGTAGCGTTCGAGGAGGACGACCTGGATATGATTCAGGGGGTCCAGGTAGATGTTGCGGCGAGCGAGGGAGAGCTGGAGATCGGGGGTTTCCTCCATTAACTGATGCAGGCCGGACAGGTTGAGGACCTGGACGACGGTGCGGTTAAATTCTTCGCGGATCTGACGATAGGTATGCTCGGCCTGGGGCCGGTTGCTGGCCAGCCGCAGGTACTGCTGGGCAATGCGCGGCTCGGCCTTGAAGAGGGCCATCTGGGTGTTACTGAGGAGGGCGCGGAAAAAGGGCCATTCCTGATACATCTTCTGCAGCTTGGCCAGGCGCTGCACATCGTCGCCGCGCCAGCGTTCAAGGGCGGCGCCGACGCTGTACCAGGCCGGCAGGGTATGGCGCGACTGGCCCCAGCCGAAGACCCAGGGGATGGCGCGGATAGAGGTCAGGGAGCGGTCGGCCTTTTGGCGGTGCGAGGGCCGGGAGCCGATGTTGAGCAGGGCGATGGCGTCCATGGGCGTGACTTCGTAGAAGTAATCCAGGGTGCCAGGGGCGCTGATCAGTTCGCGGTAGGCCTCCTCGCCGTAACGGGCCAACTCGTCCATGATGCCGATGAAGTCGTTGCGATCCGGGACCGGCTCCTCGATCAGACAGCGGCTGGCGAGGATGAGGCCGCTGATGCCCATGGTCAGCTCGTAGCGGGCCGTCTCCGGGTTGGCGTAGCGGTAGGACAGGACCTCGCCCTGCTCGGTGAACTTGATCTGGCCATGGACCGTGTCCGGTGGCTGGGCCAGGATGGCCTCGTAGGTGGGTCCGCCACCCCGCCCCACCGTGCCACCCCGGCCATGGAAAAGACGGCAGGCGACACCGCGATCGTCGGCCAGGGTGATGAGCTTGCGCTGGGCCTCGTAAAGATGCCAGGTGGATGCGAGGATGCCGCCGTCCTTACAGGAGTCCGAATAGCCGAGCATCACATCCTGGCGGTTGCCCGAGGCCTTGAGCAGGGCGGCGTAGGTCGGATTGTCGAAGAGGGTGGTCATGACCTGGTCGATGTGGCCCAGGTCGTCGATGGTCTCGAAGAGGGGGCTGACCCGGATGTCGCAGAACCAGCCACGATTGTCGCGACCGGCCAGCCCCGCCAGCCGCGCGAGCAGCATGACCTCCAGCACATGGCTGGCGCTATGGGTCATGGAGATGACGTATTCGCCGAAGGCCTCGGGGCTGATCTCGGCCCGCAACCTGGCCATGACCTCGAAGACCTCCAGGGTCTCCCGGGTCTCGGTGGTGAGGGTCGGCTTGTCGATGTGGAAAGGGTGGGGGTGGGCGATGGCCTCGGCCAGGGCCATGAGTTTCTGGTCCTCGCTCAGGGCCTGGTAATAGGGCGCGCCGGGCTGGCGGGCGAAGAGTTCCGTGACCGCGGCGGCGTGGCGGGCCGATTCCTGGCGCAGATCGAGATGCACCAGGTGGAAGCCGAAGCTCTCGGCGAGGCGGATCAGGTCCTGCAGGGTCCCGGCGGCGGCGCTGGCGTCGCCGTGGCTGATGAGGGAGTCGCGGATCAGGTAGAGATCCTGGCGGAAGTCCGCCGCCTCGGCGTAACCCAGGGGCAGGTCCTCGGGGGCAGCCGCGATGCGGGCGCGCACCCGCGCCAGGTTCGCCCGCAGGCGATGGCGGATGACGGCCAGCTTGCGCCGGTAGGGCTCGTGGACGAAGCGGCGCAGGCTCTCGCCCATGGTCTCGACCCAGTAACCCTCGTCGGCGTCGAGGCTGTCGAGAAAGGCCGGCGCGGGCTGGCAGAGGGTGTCGGCGTGACTCAACATGCGGCCCAGATCGCCGACCCGCTGGATGTATTCCAGGAGCACCAGCTCGTTGTGCATCCGCACCGCCAAGGCCGTGGTCTCCGGTTTGACGAAGGGGTTGCCATCGCGGTCACCGCCGATCCAGGAACCGAAGCGGATGAAGCTGGGCACCTGGATGCCGGCCTCGGCGCCATAGACCCGCCTTACCCCCCGCTCCAGGTTGGCATAGACCCGAGGCACGGCCTGAAACAGGGACTCGCGGAAGAAATAAAGCCCCTGGCGCACCTCGTCCGTGACCTGGGGCTTGTGGACCCGGACCTCGTCCGTCTTCCAGAGGATCTGGATCTGGGCGAGGATGGCACCCAGTTTTTCCTCTGCTTCCTCGTCGTTGAGGCGACGCGTGCGCAGATCCTGGGCTAGCAGAAAGATGCGGCGGAAGGTCTCCAGGATGGTGCGGCGCTTGGCCTCCGTTGGGTGGGCGGTAAAGACGGGGAGATAGACCAGGTGTTCGAGCAGGCTTTGGAAATGCACCGGGCTGACGCCATCGGCCTTGAACTGGCGCACTGTGTGATCGAAGGAGCCCGTCCAGAGGGGGCCGCCTTCGCTGACCTGGTCCATGCGGTGCCGGTAGCCGTGGACCTCCTCGGCGGTGCTGACCAGGCCAAAATAGATGGTGAAGGAGCGGATGATCTCGGACAGGGTCTGGGGATCCAGACCCTGGATCCGCTGCATCAGCTTGTCGAGCTGGTCCGGGTCCGGCCGTTCCCGCAGACTGGCGAAGCCCTCACGCAGGCGCTCCACCATCACCAGCACCCGCTTGGGGCTGTGCTCCCGCAGGACCTCGCCCAGGAGGGCGGTGAAGAGATCGATATCGCGCCGGAGCTCGTCGTCGGAGGCGTGCTGTGCCATGGATAGGGATTCCGATGCGCCCGGGCGGGCGGGAGTGCCAAGAAGGGATGCGGGCATGTTAACCCGGCCTTCCGGGCGAGGGAAGCCTGAGGCAGCCTGAGGCGCCGGGCCGCGGTGACAGGATCAGGCGACAGGACCAGGGAGGTTTTGGGAACTCAAGGGTTGCGTGGGGAGAGGGCACCTTGGGGGGTGATCAGATCGGATACCCTCCCCAGGAAACTGGCACCGGCATGGCGCAAGCCCAGGGCCGGTCTGAATCTGGCGCCGGCCGCGACAGGAC
>JBFZDM010000317.1:0-5196 GCA_041307365.1 Chromatiaceae bacterium
CCTCTGGTACATGACGTCGTGCTGACGGACGACCCGAAGATCGGTTTTCGTGATACGAACTATGCCATCCTGGTCGGTGCCAAGCCGCGCACCAAGGGCATGGAACGTAAGGACCTGATCACCGAGAACGCCCGCATCTTTTCGACTCAGGGCCGGGCGATCGACGAGTATGCCGCCCGGGATGTGCGCGTCATGGTGGTTGGCAACCCGGCCAACACCAACGCCATGATTGCCGCCGCCAATGCCCCGGGCCTGCCCAAGGAACGGTTTACGGCCATGGCGCGCCTGGACCACAACCGCGCCATCGGCATGCTGGCCAAGAAGACCAATCGCCTGGCGGCCAATGTCCGGCGCATGATCGTCTGGGGCAATCACTCGCCGACCATGCATCCGGACATCAGCCAGTGCACAGTCGATGGCACCCCGGCCCTGGACCTGGTGTCACTGGACTGGGCCATAGATCACATGATCCCCACCGTCCAGCGCCGGGGCGCCGCCGTTATCGAGGCGCGTGGCGCGTCCTCGGCGGCCTCGGCGGCGTCCTCGGTGATTGATCACATGCGCGACTGGGTCCTGGGCACCCCCGAGGGCGATTGGGTGAGCATGTCGGTCCCCTCCGATGGCAGCTATGGCATCGCCGAGGGCCTGGTCTACTCCTACCCAGTGACCTGCAAGAATGGCGAGTACGAGATCGTCAAGGGACTGGAAGTCAGCGACTTCAGCAAGTCCCGTATGAAGGTAACGGAGAAGGAGCTGCTCGAGGAGCGCGAGGTGGTGGCGGATCTGCTGTAAGTTCGCAGTGCCTGGGGGGATGAACCCCCACCCTAGGACCCCAGAGCTTCGGCATATAGCTCTTCGTAATGCCGGGCGCTGGCTGACCAACTGAAGTCCTGGCCCATGCCGTTGAGGGCCAGGCGCCGCCAAAGGTCGGGGCTGTGCCTAAAGAGGTTCAGGCAACGTTCCATGGCCTGCCAGAGGCCGTCGGTGCTGGGCTGGTCGAAGCTGAAGCCGGTGGACTCCCCACGTTCGATGCCGGCGATGCCAGCGTCGATCACGGTGTCCGCCAGGCCGCCGGTGCGGCGCACCAAGGGCACGGCCCCATAGCGCAGGCTGTAGATCTGGTTGAGGCCGCAGGGTTCGAAGCGGGAAGGCATGAGGAAGGCGTCGCAGCCGGCCTCGATGCGGTGGGCGCGGCCCTCGTCATAACCGAGAAAGATGCCCACTCGGTCCGGATGGGCCCTCGCCGCGGTCAGGAGGGCATCCTCCGTCGCCTTGTCGCCAGACCCCTGGAGGACGAACTGGGTATTAGGATGGGCCAGCAACCGCGGCAGAATGCCCAGGATCAGATCCGCCCCCTTCTGCTGCACCAGGCGTCCGATGTGGCCGAAGACCAGGGCCTCCTCGTTGCGCGGCAGGCCAAGCTCCCGTTGCAGCGCCAACTTGTTTTCCGCTTTGAGGCTGAAGGTCCCGCTGTCGTAGGGCTGGGCGATTTGGCCATCCTCCGCCGGGTTCCATGCCTTGTAGTCGATGCCATTCAGGATGCCGGAGAAGCGCCGGCCCAGGCCGGACAGGAGGCCCTCCAGCCCACAGCCGTATTCCTTGGTCATGATCTCCCGGGCATAGGTGGGGCTGACCGTGTTGATCCGGTCGGAGAAGACGATGCCACCCTTGATGAAGGACAACTGCTTGTGGAATTCCAGGCTGTGCAGAGTCCAGAAGACCTCGGGCAGACGCAGCCTGTCGAAGGTGGCTCGATCAAACAGTCCCTGATAGGCCAGGTTGTGGATGGTGAAGATGGTGGCGGGGCGATCCGGCTGGCCATGCAGCAGGGCGGGTACCAGCCCCGTCTGCCAGTCGTTGCAGTGGGTGATCTCTGGCCGCCAGTCCAGCAGGGGACTCCCCAGGCCGATGCGGGCGATCGCCTCGCAGAAGAGCATGAAGCGGTCGGCATTGTCGCCCCAGTCGCGCCCACTGGTGTCCGTGTAGGGATTCCCCTCCCGCGCGAAATGGTCAGGGGCATCCACCAGGTAGGTGGGCAACTCGCTATCCGGCAGCCGTCCACCGAGGATACGCACCGTCTGCCGGGCGCCGGGCAGGCGGAGGTCACCCAGGGTCCTGAGTTCCCGCAGTTGCCTCACGGCCCTGGGATAGGCGGGGATGACGAGCCGTGCGTCATGGCCAAGCTCCCGCAGGGCGGCGGGCAGGGCACCGGCCACGTCCGCGAGGCCGCCGGTCTTGATAAGCGGGTGGGCCTCGCTGCTCGCAAAAAGGATACGGCGGCGGTTCTCGGCGGTTGGCGGGGCGATGACGAAAGGCTCCATGATGGGCGGAACTGCCGAAGTCTGGTGGATGGGTCCGCAGGGGCACCCCCCTGTTGGGATCCGACCGGTTTTGTAACGAAGGCCGTCCTGTCATCGCAACGGCAAAGCGCCCGTGGATGATGCCAAGTGGTAATATTCGGCGTCCTTGACCGGGAGCGACACAAACTAGCACAAATCGGCCGGCGCGGTCACGGCGGCGCCAGGGTCCCGGTCACGGGAGTTGACCGCAAGAACCAGGCCTGTTTTCGCACTCGGCTTGTCCCTTGAGCCGCAAAATTGACAGGAGGGCGATTTTGCATGATCACCAAAGCATCGAACAGGAAGCCGCTCTCATGGCCCTAGTGAACGAGACCCCGCAATGGAAGGCACTGGAGGCGCACTGGAAGCAGATGTCCGAAGTCCGGATGCGCGATCTCTTCGCCGCCGATCCCGGCCGTGCCGCGCGTATGTCGCGCCGGGCGCCCAACCTCTTCGTCGATTTCTCCAAGAACATCGCCACCGACGAGACTCTGCGCCTCCTGCTCGATCTCGCCAACGCCGTTGACCTGAGTGGCTGGATTCGCAAGATGTTCCGGGGTGACCACATCAACAACACGGAGAACCGCGCCGTCCTCCACGTCGCCCTGCGCAACCGCTCTAACCGCCCCATCCTGGTCGATGGCGAGGACGTCATGCCCGGCATCAACGCCGAGCTGGACAAGATCGATCACTTCGTCACCGGGGTGCGCGGCGCCGACTGGCGCGGCTTTACCGGCAAGCCCATCCGTGATGTGATCAACATCGGCATCGGCGGCTCCAACCTGGGGCCCCTCATGGTGTGCGAGGCCCTGCGCCATTATCAGACCAGCGACCTGCGCGTCCACTTCGTCTCCAACGTGGACGGTACCCACCTGAGGGAGACCCTGCGTCACCTGGAGGCGGACCAGACTCTCTTCATCATTGCCTCCAAGACCTTCACCACCCAGGAGACCATGACCAACGCCCGGAGCGCCCGGAAGTGGCTGGTGGACAGGCTGGGGGGTGAGAAGGCAGTGCGGGACCACTTCGTCGCCGTTTCCACCAACGCTGAAAAGGTGGCCGAATTCGGCATCGATACCCGCCACATGTTCCGCTTCTGGGACTGGGTGGGGGGGCGCTATTCCCTCTGGTCCGTCATCGGCGTGCCCATCGCCCTGGCGGTGGGCATGGACCGCTTTCGCCAGTTGCTGGAGGGTGCCCACGAGATGGACGACCATTTCCAGTCGGCGGATCTCAAGGACAACCTGCCCGTCATCCTGGCCCTGCTCGGGGTCTGGTACGCCAACTTTGCCGGCGCCAGGACCCATGCCGTTCTGCCTTACGATCAGTACCTCAAGTACCTGCCGGCCTACCTCCAACAGGCCGACATGGAGAGCAACGGCAAGGGCGTCACCCGCGAGGGCCGGGCTGTCCCTTACACCACGGGACCCGTGGTCTGGGGCGAGCCGGGCACCGACGGTCAGCACGCCTTCTTCCAGCTCATCCACCAGGGCACCCAGATGATCCCGGCGGACTTCATCGCCGCCATCAGGAGCCACAATCCCCTGGGCGATCACCAGGCCATACTGATGGCGAATTTTTTCGCCCAGACCGAGGCCCTGATGCGCGGGCGCAGCGGGGAGGAGGCCCGCGCCGAGATGGCGGCGGCGGGCATGGCCCCGGCCCAGATCGAGGCCCTTGAGGCCCATCGCCGCTTCCCTGGCAACCGGCCGTCCAACACGATTCTGGTCGAGAAGCTCAATCCCCGGGCCCTGGGCGCCCTCATCGCCCTCTATGAGCACCGTATCTTCGTCCAGGGCGTCATCTGGGGCCTTAACTCCTTCGACCAGTGGGGCGTCGAACTGGGCAAGCAACTGGCTGGCGTCATTCTGGGTGAGATCGAGCGGGGCGAGATAGGCGCCGATCACGACCCCTCCACGGCGGCCCTCCTTGATCGCTATCTGCGCCGCCGGGCCTGAAGCCCATGGACGAAGGCCAGATCCCGCCGCAGGCCCGCGAAGAGGACGCGGGTGTCCGCGCCAAGCTCAACGGCGAGACCGCCACCGTCCCCTGGCGCGAGCTGCAACGCTTCTTCGCCCAGGGCGCGGTGGTCTTCGTGGCCCCCGGCCTTGACCTGGTTGATGTCGGCATGGCCATGTCCCGGGATCGGACGGACCTGTTCCAGGCCTGGTTGGCCGAGGGCCAGGTTGCCCTGGTCGCCGACCCACAGGCCAGGGACTGGCTTGCCGCCGATGCTCTCCTCTGGACCCTGGTCATCAAGCCCTGGATTCTGGTGCAAGAGGTGAGGGACGGGGGGCATCCCGAAGGGTCGCGGCCCGGGCCGGCGACGCATCAGGCTTGATCTTGACCCCTGGTTGGCCCCATGTCGGAGACTATTCCATCCCTCAATGCCGCCTCACCACCATGGAATCCCACCCCCTTCCCACCGACATCCAGCTCCATCAGCAGTCCCGTATCCTTGAAGTCACCTACGACAACGGGGCGCGTTTTCTCCTGCCTGTCGAGTATCTGCGCGTTTATTCACCTTCGGCGGAGGTTCGGGGTCATTCCCCGGACGAGGCGGTGCTCCAGGTCGGCAAGGAGGGGGTCAATATCCAGGACCTGCAGCCCATCGGCCGCTATGCCCTTAAGATCTTCTTTGACGATGGCCACAAGTCGGGGCTCTACGACTGGACTTATCTTTACAAGCTCGGCCGTGCCTGGCAGCCGCTCTGGCTGGATTATCTGGGCCGGTTGCGCGACGCCGGGCATGGGCGCCAAGGCCCTGATCCCTTCGATGTCCTCAAGGCGGAAGGCAAGCGGCCCTCGCAATTGCCGGCCCAATGACCGGCCTGTGGTGCGCGCAACCGCCGTCCCC
>JBFZDM010000429.1:0-3112 GCA_041307365.1 Chromatiaceae bacterium
ACCACCAGGAAAACTTCCTCTATACGCATTTCGAGGAGATCTGCGCCATCATGAAGGCCTATGACGTGGCCTTCAGCCTGGGCGACGGCCTGAGGCCCGGCTCCATCGCCGACGCCAACGACGCCGCCCAGTTTGCCGAGCTCGAAACCCTGGGTGAGCTGACCCAGATCGCCTGGAAGCACGATGTCCAGGTCATGATCGAGGGCCCCGGCCATGTCCCCTTAAAGATGATCGAGGAGAACGTCACCAAGGAACTGAAGGACTGCTTCGAGGCCCCCTTCTACACATTGGGGCCCCTGATCACCGATATTGCCCCCGCCTACGATCACATCACCTCCGCCATGGGCGCCGCCAACATCGGCTGGTACGGCACCGCCATGCTCTGCTACGTCACCCCCAAGGAGCACCTGGGCCTGCCCAATAAGGAGGACGTGCGCGACGGCATCATCGCCTACAAGATCGCCGCCCACGGCGCCGACCTGGCCAAGGGCCTGCCCGGCGCCCAGGTGCGCGATAACGCCCTGTCCAAGGCCCGCTTCGAATTCCGCTGGGAGGACCAGTTCAACCTCTCCCTGGACCCCGAACGCGCCCGCGAGTACCACGACGAAACCATGCCCCACGAGGCCCACAAGGTCGCCCACTTCTGCTCCATGTGCGGCCCCCACTTCTGCTCCATGCGAATCACCCAGGAGGTGCGCGACTATGCCGAGGCCCATCGCCTGGACGACGTCGAGGCGGCACTGGCCGAAGGGATGCGGGAGAAGGCGGTGGAGTTCCTGAAGGAGGGAGCGGAGATCTACCGTGAGGTCTGACCAGCGGGGCGAGCCAAGCCCATGCAAGCGGAGATGGGCATGAAGCACCTAAAGATCGTCATCGAGAAGCACACCGACGGCTATGTCGCCTACCCCGTGGGCGTGAAGGGCGTGGTGGTGGGCGAAGGCGACACCTTCGACGAGGCCCTGCGGGACGTGACCTCGGCCCTACGCTTTCACCTGGACACCTTCGGTCCCGAGGGTCTGAAATCGGAGGACCCGGTCCTCGACGCCTTCATCGCCGAGGCCGCCGTGGCCTAGTCGATGGGGAAGTTCCCGGTAGACGCCGACAAGGCCCGGGTCTTACGGGCCCTCGCGGCGCTCGGTTTCGATGTCATTCGCGAGCGCGAGCACATCGCGCTGCGCCGGTCAAACCCAGACGGCACGGCGACCCCGATGACCATCCCCAATCATCCCCACCTCAAGGCCGCGACCCTTCGCGCCATCTGCCGCCAGGCCGGGATCGAGCGCGACGACTTCATCGCCGCTTACGACAGGGCTTGATCGCGGCGGCTCGGCTTCGCTACGAGGGATTAAGACTACCCGGAGCCGGCTCCTGGACAAGCGCCGACGCTTTGATCGTCCTGCAGATCCGGCGGGACGCGCAGGCGCCTCGTATCGTGACATCGTTTTTGCCCATAGCTTGTTGCACACGGCGGCCCTGGCGTGAGCGTCTTCGGTTATTCTGCGCGACGGGGACATTGTTACATCCCGTGTGATTATGTGCCCAGAGGGAGCTATCCTTACGTTCCGCGCCCGAGATGTGTTGGAGTACCTCGCCGCTGGGGGGCTCAGGTCGCCCTCCGGGCTCCCGCCGGCTCCCCCAGCGGCGAGATGCCACGCCTGGGGTCGCCTGAAAGTCGGCTACTTGCGCCCAAGGCTTCCTGGCGAACCTCCTGCAAGCCGTCCCCTTCAAGATCACCCAGATCCTCACCGACAAGGGCCAGGCGTTCACCGACCGTTGCTGCGCCACCGGCGAGCGTAACCCCACGGGTAAGCAGGTCTTCGACCGGCGCTGCGCCGATCAGGACAGCGAGCATCGTCTGATCCCGCCCCGCCATCCGCAGACCAAGGGCCGGGTGGAGCGCGTTTACGGCCGCATCAGCGCGGTCCTGGCGACGAACCGCTGCCGCTCCGGGGAGCACCTGAAGGATACCCTTCAGCGCTATGTCAACGTCTATAATCACCGCATTCCCCAGCAGGCACTCGGCCATCTCTGCCCCGTTGAGGCCCGCGAACAGTGGCAGCTCAAGCAGCCTGAACGGTTCGTTTCAGAGATTAATAATCTCCCGGGGCTTGACACTCAGGTCTAATTGGCTTCACGCGGCAGTAGCCAGGCTCCAGATTCCGCGGGGTGTGGCCATGGTGCATCTTCGACCCTAGTTCCCCGGAGGAAGCGATCCCCATGCCCAGATGTCCCGCCCTTTTGCTCCTGCTGCTGATCCTGGCCACCCCACTGCTGGCCCAGGAGGCCCCTAAGGCCATCCCCGTCATCGTCGCTCAAGCGCGGCAGGAGGCCTTCGCCGACCCGGTTGAGGCCCTGGGGACCCTCAAGGCGCGCGAGTCCGTCGACCTCACCGCCAATGTCACCGAGACGGTCTTCGCCATCCATTTCGACGATGGCCAGCGGGTGGAGGCGGGTCAGGTGCTGGTGGAGATGACCAGTGCCGAGGAGCATGCCCTCCTGGAAGAGGGCCAGGTGCGGGTGGCGGAGGCGGCCCGCCAGTATGATCGGGTCAAGTCCCTGGTGGCTCAGCGTGCCGCCTCCGAGTCCCTGCTCGACGAGCGCCGGCGCGACCTGGACGCAGCCGGGGCCCAGTTGGTGGCCATCGAGTCCCGCCTGGACGATCGTCTGATCAAGGCCCCCTTCGCTGGCGTGCTGGGCCTGCGCCATATCAGTTCGGGGGCCCTGGTCCGGCCTGGCGATCTCATCGCCACTCTGGACGACGATAGCCAGATGAAACTGGATTTCACCCTCCCCAGCCTTTTTTTGCCTGATCTGAGCCTGGGGCTGGCCATCGAGGCATGGTCCCCGGCCCATGGCGACCATGCCTTCCAAGGCGAGATCTCCGCCATTGACAGCCGGGTCGATCCCGTCACCCGCGCCGTCCAGGTCCGCGCCCTCATCCCTAACCCGCGCCGAGACCTCAAGCCTGGCCTCCTCATGCGCGTGGAAGTGCCGCGCAACCCGCGCCAGGGCCTGGCCATCCCCGAGGCCGCCCTCTTGCACCAGGGCCGCGATCATCGGGTTCTGGTGGTGGGGGAGGGCAACCTGGCGGAAGATCGCCGGGTGGACATAG
>JBFZDM010000339.1:0-3931 GCA_041307365.1 Chromatiaceae bacterium
TTCCTGTAAATCAAAAAACCCAGTTAACTTTGTCTCTTCCCAAAGATGAAACCCGCTCTTTGCCTTGATTTCGGTCAAGGCTGGACGATTCTGGCAAATGCTAACCCATCTTTGTCACCTCACCCAACAGCTTCTCATGTTTTCAATGGGTTGCGGTTTTCAGATGGCGATGTTGGTCACTACATTTGGGAGCACTCGGCGCTGGGATCGATGAGGGTCTTCTCGGTCTTTCCCGGCAGATGGGGTAGGCCCAGGGCGTTGTAGAGATCTTGCTGGTGTGGCTCTGGGCGGGTGGCCTTACGGATGTGGTAGATCTTCCCGTCATCGCGGTGTAGGACGACGGTCACGCGCTCCTGACCGCAGAATTGATTGCGCAGGCTCTCCCAGCTCAGGTGGATACCCTGGGCCTTGAGCTGCATGCGCAGGGTGTGGACCAAGTGATAGGCCAACACCGAGATGAACAGGTGGCCATCGACCCGTGCGCTCTGGTGGTGATAGATCGGACGCAGACCAAGCTCGGACTTCAATGATCGGAACACCGCCTCCAGATCCGTGAGCATGGTGTAGGTCTGCCAGAGGGTCGTCTCGTCCCATTCGACCTGGTTGGTGCGCAGACAATAGACCCCGGGGAGGGTGTCGTCGGTGGGAACGATGCGCGACCACGACAGGGCCTTAGCCTTGTCGCTGTCCGGGTCCTTTTCCAGGCGGATGTCGTAGTAGCGAGCCACGCGCGAATAGCGCTGGCGCAGCCGACCGATGCGGGTGAGGACCTTGTCGTAGTGCTTGACGCGCCGGGGCAGGTGCAGCCCCTCGGCCAGGTACTGTAACTGCGCCTCCAGGCGCGTGGAGAAGCGCTGCGCAATGGCCCGTTCCTTGGCCTCGCGGCCGGTGGAATGGCAATACAGGCGCACCTCGCCGCTGTCCTCGTCGACCACGCGCTGGGCGCGAATACGGGTAGCACCCTCATCGCGAATCACCATCGCTTGGTCGGGGTCGAATTGCTTGTGACGTTCCCGGCTCACGACCAGATAGCGGTAGCCCTGTTCCTTAAGCCAAGCGAGGTTCTCCTCGGTGGCAATGCCAGCATCGAGCACCACCGTCGGCGCCACGGCGCCTGGCGCCGGCGCAAGGCGTTGTAGCATCTGCTTGAGCGTCGCAGGCTCGCTGACGTTGCCGGCGAACACCTCGCTGCGCTTGGGGAAGCCGCTGGCGTCGAGCACCAGGGCCAGGGTGACCAGTGGGCAGTCCGAGCGCTTCTCCTTGGAATGGCCCCGCTGGGCCTTCGCGTTACCGCTCGCCGTACCCTCAAAGAAGGTGTTGGTCAGGTCATACAGGGTAATGGTCTCGGTCAAGGAGAACAGGTCGCACTCCTGCTGGTAGAGAAACCCCTCCAAGGCCGCTCGGTGTGTCAACAACCGATCACTGACCCGATACAAGCGGCTCAGATCCAGGGCGTTGAAGTCGTAGTCCAGCAACTCCCCCAGACCACTGCGCTGTTGCAACCATCGGTGCGTCGCCAGCTCGCTGCCAGGATGGACCATCCGCCCGACGATCACCCCGATGGCGGCATGCAACTGGTGGCGATTCAATCCCAACTCGGCAAGTTTGACGTCCAAACCCAAGCGCCGCAACGCCTCCAGCGCCACATGCTCGGCCCCGACACTACGCGGGCGAATGACATCCACCCGCGACAGATCCACCCGCTGATAGTCGCTCTCCTGCGTTGCCCCGTTATCACCCGCTTCTACCGCCGCGTTGCGGCGGCTGACAATACGCGCCGCATATTGCTGCGCCATCGCCTCCCACTGCGTATCCAGCCCATCGGCGATCAGATCCAATTGCCCTTGGATCAGCGCCTCGATGCGCTGCGCCAAGGGTCCCCATTGCGCCCTGGGCACCTCAAATTGACGGCCAAGATTGAGTATCGTCTGCTGGCGTACCGTCTGGCCCATGCGCACCGACTCGACCAAGCGGTAGGTGTAATAGGGCTCGCCGGATTCCCGGCTCTTGATCGTCGTGCGGCGAATAAACATGCCCGAACCATAGCCGCTCGGCGCGCCCCGATCAATAGGGCCATAACAGATTATGGCACTACACGGCGCCGGTGTCCGCTAAGGGACTGATCCGGCTTGGGTCGGCCGTCACTCAGGGGGGGAATATAAGGATTCTTGGCCGAATCCGGCGGCTAAAATGTCAAAGATGGGCTAACCCGCCGGATTGTCATGGGCCGCTTCTATACCGACCGCCTGATCACCGCCCTCGGCGCGCCGCGCCGGCGCGCCGATCCGCTCACCCAACGCGAGAAGGACCTGGCCCGCTCCACACAGGTCCGTTTCGAGGAGGCGGCCATGCACTGTCTGACGCGCTTGCAGTCGCTGGTCCCGACCTCGCGCCTGGCCATGGCGGGCGGTTGCGCCCTCAACGGCGTGGCCAACGCCCGCCTCCAGCGCGAGACGCCCTTCAAAGAGCATTACCTCCAGGCCGCGGCCTCGGACGACGGCACCTGTCTCGGCGCGGCCTACTACTGCTGGCACCAGGTGCTGGGCAGGACCGAACGCTTCCACATGCAACATGCCTTCTGGGGGCCTGGCTATGCGGAAGACCGTCTCCGGACGGTGGCGGCGGCCAGTGGCTTCAAGTTTCAGGCCTGCGCCGACGATGCCGAGCTGGTGGAGGTAGCGGCGGGCCTGATCGCCGACGGGTTGGTCACTGGCTGGTACCAGGGCCGCGGTGAGTGGGGGCCACGTGCCTTGGGCAACCGCTCCATCCTCGCCAACCCCGCCATCCCGACCATGAAGGACACCCTCAACGCCAAGATCAAGCGCCGGGAGTCCTTCCGGCCCTTCGCCCCGAGCGTGCTGCGCGAACTGGTGCCCACCTATTTCGAGCAGACGGTGGACAGCCCCTTCATGATGCACGTGGTCAAGATCCGTCCTGAGTGGCGCGAGCGCCTGCCGGCGGTGACCCATATCGATGGCACCGGGCGCCTGCAAACGGTCGACCGGGCCAGCAATCCGCTCTATTACCAGCTTATCGACGCCTTTCGCCGCAAGACCGGCGTGGGCATGCTCCTCAACACCAGTTTCAACGAGAACGAGCCCATCGTGGACACCCCCGAGCAGGCCTTGGACTGCTTCAAGCGCACCGATATGGATGCCCTCTGTCTGGGGCGATATCTGTTGCGGAAATCTCCATGAGCATTTCCGTCCTGCTCCTGACCCTCAACGAAGCAGCCAATCTGCCGGCCTGCCTCGCCGCCGTCGCCTGGTCGGACGACCTGGTGGTCCTCGACTCCTTCAGCCAGGACGACACCGTCGCCGTGGCCCAGCGTCTGGGGGCGCGCGTCTATCAGCGGGCCTTCGATTCCTTCGCCGGACAGCGCAACTATGCCCTGGACCACATCGACTTCAAGCACGACTGGATCCTGCACCTGGATGCCGACGAGGTAGTCACGCCCGCCTTACGGGCCGAGATGCGGGCGGCGATCCAGACCGGGCTGGCCGATGCCTATCGCATCCCCTCCAAGATGATGTTCCGCGGACACTGGCTGCGTTATTCTGGCCTCTACCCCAGCTATCAGGTCAGGCTCGGACATCGCGAACGCTTCCGCTTCAAGCAGGTTGGCCACGGCCAGCGCGAGGACCTGGCGCCGGAACGGGTCGGCACCCTGGCCGAGCCCTATCTGCACTCTTCCTTCTCCAAGGGCCTGACCGAGTGGTTCGAGAAGCACAACCGCTATGCCAGCGATGAGGCGAGCGAAACGGTGCGGCTGTTGGCCGGTAACCGGCGTCTCGATTGGGGCGGTTTGTGGTCGCGGGATCAGACCCGCCACCGTCGCGCGCTGAAGGCCCTGTCCTGCCGCCTGCCGTTTCGCCCCTCGCTACGCTTTCTCTACATGTACCTCCTGCGCCGTGGCTTTCTGGATGGCCGC
>JBFZDM010000373.1:0-5647 GCA_041307365.1 Chromatiaceae bacterium
AGCTGGCACTCATCGTGACACTCTCGATCGCCTGCGCACCCAGCGCCTGCCCCGTGCCCTGGACATCAAGAAGAAGGTCGCCGCGGGAGGCACCCTGGACCAGTTCGACATTGCTTTTCTCAACGAGATCTTTGATGACAGTAGCTTCAGGTGGGCCGCCATCGATACGCATCCCGAGTTCCAGGAGATCGTCGCGCGTATGACCCACCTGTACCGCGAAATCACCGAGCGGGCCCTGGCTAACGAACAAGACAAACCGGCGGACGCAAACAACCCGTGAGAAGGCCGCGCTGTTGGCAGAGACAGTACAGCGCTCTGACCAACTCACGGGCGTGCTGCGAGCTGCTCGTCATCCTCCCGCAGGCCTTCGGCGACGAGGATCTCTGAACGTCGGAAGACGGGGAACGTTACAGCCGCCGGGCTCGTCAGTGGCGGGTTGTCGCCCCAGGATAGCCTCCGGCCCTCTGACCTACGGCAGCCGCAACGCGACCGGTTGCAATCATATCCACGCCCTTGCCTCCCCGCGGACCACCCGCCTGGCATGATGACGCTGAGCCGATGCCGGACTGGGATTTCCTGGGTCAGCCCGAGCCCGTCGTAGCGGCAGCGCAGATAAGCGGTCTCCCTCGGCCCCAACCAAAGGATCATCCTCGGCCTGCGTCGGATGAGGCGGTCATGCTCCCGCGGCGGGGGCTTGGTGGCACCTGATTACCAACGAAACTCAGCTCATTCTTGGCTTACCTAGGATATAATGAATTCAATTCATTGCGCTTATCAACTCTAAATCTTTTGCCCCTGATCGACCGGCCCTTGCGGATGGTCCTCTGCGACCCCGCTCTCGGACAGGTCCAACTCGAACGCCAAGTTAAGGGTCCCCGATGCAGGTCGAGATCAACCTCGCACTCACCATCGTCGCCGCCATCCTGGTCCTGCTCATTGGCAGGGTCTTGATTGCCCGCGTCGGGGTGCTGAGCGCCTACAGCATCCCGGAGCCGGTGGTGGGGGGGATGGTGGCGGCCCTGCTCTTGACCGGGGTCCGGGCCGTCGGCGGGGTGGAGGCGGATTTCGACGTCAGCGCTCAGACCCCCCTCCTGCTGACCTTCTTCGCCACCATCGGGCTGGGGGCGGACCTGCGCACACTCGCCCAGGGGGGCCGCAAGCTGCTGATCCTGCTCGCCACCGTTGTCGTTGGGCTGGTTCTGCAGAACGCCCTGGGGGTGGCCATCGCCCGCGGGCTCGATCTGCACCCCCTGATGGGCCTGCTCGGGGGCTCGGCGACCCTGTCTGGCGGGCACGGTACCGGGGCGGCCTATGGCACACTCTTCGGGGAGGTCAACAATCTGCAGGGCGCCGTGGAGGTTGCCATGGCCTGCGCCACCTTCGGGCTCATCCTGGGCGGGATCCTCGGCGGGCCCCTGGCCCAGTGGCTGATCCGCCGCCACGGGCTGGCACCCGCCCCCGAGGCCATTCCCGCGCTGGGCCCAGGCTCTCTCGGGGCCTACGAGCGCCGGCCCCTGAGCCCCGAGTCACTCATCGAGACCGTCTTGCTGCTCATGATCTGCCTCGGCATCGGCGGCCTGCTGGCGGAGCACCTGGCCATCCCGGGTCTGACCCTGCCGACCTTCGTCTGGTGCCTACTGACGGGTATCGTGCTGCGCAACGCCCTCGGCCTGACGGGGCTCTACCGCATCGACGGACCGACGGTGGAGCTGATCGGGACCGTTTGTTTGTCCCTTTTCCTGGCCATGGCCCTGATGTCGCTGCGCCTCTGGGAGCTGGTCAATCTGGCACTGCCGATCCTCGTCATCCTCGTCGCCCAGGCCCTGTTGATCCTGGTGCTGGCGGTGACCCTGACCTTCCGCGTCATGGGCCGGGACTACAACGCGGCCGTCATCGCCGCCGGTCAGTGCGGTTTCCAGCTCGGCGCGACGCCCACGGCCATCGCCAACATGCAGGCCGTCACCAGCCGCTACGGCCCCTCCCCCGTGGCCGATGTGCTGGTCCCCGTGGTCGGGGCCTTCCTCATCGACATCACCAACGCCCTGGTCATCCAGGGCTTCCTGGCCCTGCCCTGGTTCGGATTCGCGCCATGACCCGCCCCCTGCCGGGTCTGCTCCTGGCCGCTCTTATGGCCCTCCTCCTGGCCGGCCTGCTGACCGCCTGCCAGCAGGGGCCGGACCGCGACCGCCTGGCCGAGGTGGTGCAGGCCCGCCTGAACACGGGCCTGCCACCTGGGACCTTTACCCTGGCGGCCCTCAGGCGTCAGGGCAGCGGCCCCCTGGATGCCGACGCCCAAGGCCGGTCGCGGCGCATCGTCTATTTCAACGCGGTGCTGACCCTAGCCCGCGACCTGAACTTCTCCGCCTGGGACGGGCTCAACGTCGCCGCCTTCGCCGCCCTCCTCGGGGCGACGGAGAAGGGGGTGAGCGGCCTGGCGGGCGGAGGCAACCGCAGCGGGGACCGGGTCCTGGTCCACGGCAGCGCGAGCTTCGTGCGCGAGGACGGGGCCTGGACCCCGGTGGAGACGTTCCTCCCCGCGGTCGGAAGCCCCTCGCCGGGTTACAGCCCGAGCACCAGCGCCCAGTCCCAGCGGCTCATCGAGCGCATCGTCAAGCTCTTCGAGCGACAGACCTCGGACCCGGCCCGTCAAGGCCAGATCATCAAAGAGGAGCTTGACCAGGCCTACAGCGCCATCACCCTGCGCCTCGACCGCCTGGAGCGGGCACTGATCGTCGCCGGGGGCCCGGCGGGGGGGGAGTACCTTGGGGTGGCGCGCCTCCTGGCCCAGGCCCTGGTCGCGGACGGCATCCCGGCGAATGCGGTGGCGACCGCCGGGAGCTTGGCCAATCTCGAGCTCTTGCGCCAGCACAAGGCAGACCTGGCCTTGGTACAGAACAACGTGGCCGCTCAGGCCCAACTCGGCACCGGGGCCTTCGCCCAGGCCGGCCCGGACTACGAGCTGCGCGCCCTTGCCAGTCTGTTCCCGGAGCCGATACACCTACTGGTCGCCGCGGCCTCGCCCATCCGCGCACTGTCCGACCTGGCCGGGGGGCGGATCGAGATCGGTCAGCCCAATTCGGGCAGTCGGGCCAACTCCATCGCCCTGCTGGGTGCGGCCGGGATCGACCTGGCGGGCCTGCGCGCCATCTCCGAGGTTGGCCTGGAGGCCGGGCTGGCGCGCCTCGCGGCTGGCGAGATCGACGCGGTCATCGCCACCATCGGGGCCCCCGCCCGGCGCGTGCAGGAGGCGGCGGCCCGCGGCGACATCCGCTTCCTTCCCCTGCCGCCCCAGGTCCAGGGGGCCCTGGTGGGCCTGGGGGCTGGGCTGCTTACGCTGGAGCTGCCGCCGGCTACCTATCCCGGACAGCGGGAGCCGGTCCCCACGGTCGCCTCGACGGCCCTGCTGGTAGCCCCGGAAGGCCTGCCGCAGACGGACGTGGAGAGGACCCTCAGGGCCCTGTTCGAGGGCATCGACTTCGTGCGCGCCGGCTCTGCCGCTGGCTCCCTCATCGGGCGCGAGACTGCCAATCTGGCACTGACGGTCCCCATGCACCCAGCGGCTATCGCCTATCTCGGTCTCGGGCCGGGCGGCGGGTCGGCCCCTGACCGGGCGGACTGACCGCGCCGCGGACGCCGGGGGCAGAATCTGTATCCGCCCCGCAGTCCGCACCGACCGCGCGAAGGAGCCGCGAAAGACGGGGGCGTCTGCAAGGGGAACAGCGGCGGCCGCACTCGTTGAGCAACGGCGACAGAGCGGTGTACTCCTCGACGATCGTGGCTGCGAGCACGAGGTTGCGCTTCCTGCCGCCGAAAAGTCAGAAAGGCGCTCAGATGCTGAGCTGTTTGCCGCAAACGCCTACGGGGTCTGCGCCCCAAACCGGGCGGCGCACAACCTTCCCGTCGCCGCGTGTTATGCTCACGCCTCGGCCGTCTCCCGAAGCCGAAACAGCACCGCGTAGAGCAGTGGCACCACGACCAGCGTGAGGGCGGTCGCGAAGGCGAGCCCGAACATGATAGTCACGGCCATGCTCTTGAAGAAGGGGTCGAAGAGGAGCGGCGCCACGCCGAGGATGGTGGTCAGGGCACCGAGGAAAACCGGCCGGGCGCGGCTCACCGAGGCATCGAGCACGGCAGCCAGACCGGCCTTGCCGTCGCGCCGCTCGGCGTCGGCCTGATCGACCAGGACGATGGAGTTCTTCACCAGCATGCCGATCAGGCTGAGGAAGCCGAGGATGGCCATGAACTCGAACGGGACGCGGAAGAGCAGGAGCCCGATGGTGATGCCGATGATCGCGAGCGGGACCGTCAGCCAGATTACCAATGGCTGGCGAACGGCATTGAACATCACCACCACCGCGAGCACCATGGCCGCGAAGCCGTAGGGCGCCGATAGGGCCAGTCCCTCGTTCGCCTCCCGCGTGGCCTTGTACTCCCCCTCCCACTCCATGGCATAGCCGGGCGGCAGCGCGATCCCATCGATTCCCGGCCGCAGCCGCTCCAGCAGCGGGCCCGGGAGCTCGCCGGGCGGTGGATCGGACTGGGCCTTGATGGTCGGGAAACGATCGACGCGGCGGATCATGGCATCCACCCATTCCACCTCGACGGCGCGCACGAGTTGCCCCACCGGCAGGTAGCGCTCGGCGATGGGGCTGTAGACCTGGACATTGTCGAGCTGGTCCGCACTCACCCGCTCGGCCAAGGGAGCCCGGGAGACGATGGGGACCAGGGTGTCGCCCTCGCGGTAGACGCCGACCTGAGTGCCGGTGAAGGCGCGGTTCAGGGCCGCGGCGATCTGGGTCGGGTCGACCCCCGCGCGCTCGGCGGCAACTGGATCGACCTCGGGACGGAGCACCGGCACCTTCTCGCGCCAGTCGTCCTGGATCGCCAGCGCCTCGGGGTCGCTCGCCATGACCCCCTTCGCCTCCTCGGCCAGCCCTCGCAGCACACCGGGGTCGGGGCCACGGAAGGCGGCCTCGATCTTCTTGCCGCCGCCGCGTCCGAGCATGAACTTCCAGACCTTGACCGCGGCCTTCGGATGCCGGGCCTCCAGCTCCGCCTGCAGCTCGGCGACCAAGGGGGCGATCTGGCCCGCGTCCGCCACGTCGACCAGCAACTGGCCGTAGCTGCTATTGGGGTCCTCCGGGCTGTAGGAGAGCATGAAGCGCAGCCCGCCCTGGCCGACGAAGCTGGTGACGTGGGTCACCCCCGGCTTGCCGCGGACATGGGTCTCCGCCTCGGCGAGTTCCGCGGCCGTCACCTCGATATCGGTGCCCTGGGGCAGGAACAGATCGACCACGAACTGAGGCCGTGCCGACTCGGGCATGAAACCGGGGGGCACGTAGCCAAACCCGAGCACCGCGGCGAGAAGCAACGCGAGCAGCGCGAGACCGGTCCCAAGACGGTGGCGCAGCAGGGTTCTCAACATCCCCCGATAACGCCGCAGCACGGGGCCAGCCTCGGCGCCGCCCGCGCCTAGGGGCTTGACCTTGAGCAGCGTGACGCAGAAGAGCGGCGTCAGGGTAACCGCGAACAGCCAGCTCAGCAGCATCGAGTACAGGATCACCCAGAAAAGCGAGCCTGCGTACTCGCCCATGTCGGTGGGGGACAGGCCGATCGCGCTGAAGGCGAGGATGCCCACGGCGGTGCC
>JBFZDM010000379.1:0-4684 GCA_041307365.1 Chromatiaceae bacterium
GCAGGCGGGCGATATCGGCGACCACCGTGAAATTGGCGGCGCCATACATATGGGGCAGGTAGTCAGGCCCTTCCTCGTCGATGGTGATACAGAAGGGATGGATGCCAGCCAGGCGGGCCTCGAACAGGGCCTGACGAGTATCCTCGATGCCATACTGGCCTCGATACTGGGGGTCATAATCGTCCGGCTTGCCGTCGGAGAGGGTGATGAGGATGCGGGTGCGGGCCTCCTGCTCCCCCAGCAGTTTGCACAGATGGCGGATGGGCGCCCCCATGCGGGTATAGTCATGGGCCTCGATTCCGCCGATGCGGCCCCGGGCGTTGGCGTCATAGGGCTGGTCGAAGCGCTTGACGGGATAGACCTCGCAGCGGTTGCGGGTCCAGCCAGAGAAGCCATAGATGGCGAAGCGGTCCCCCAGGGTCTCCAGGGCGTCGGCGAGGAGGATCAGGGCCTCGCGCTCCGCCAGGTTGATCCAGCCCTTGGTGGAACCGGACATATCCACCATGAACATAACGGCGATGTTGCGATCATCCCGGTTCAGCTTGGTGAAGAGACGGTCGGTCATCTCCAGGCCGGCGCGCTGGTCGGCGAAGGCCTCCACCAGGGCGTCGATATCCACGTCCTCGCCCTGGGGCTGGCGCTTGAGAAGGCGGTCCTCCCCGCGCAGGACCTCGAAGGTGCGGCGCAGGGATTTGATCAGGCCCCCATACTTGGCCAGGGTAAGGCGGTGAAAATCGAGATCCGTCCGCTCGATGGCGTACTCGCGCAGCAGGCACCAGCCCTTGCGATGATGTTGGCGATTGAAGTCCCACTCGTCGTATCGGAAGACCCCCACGTCCTGATGGACGCCAGTCCAGGCCCCTTCCCCCTCGCCCTCCTGGCCCAGTCCCCGCTTGTAGAGACCGGGACCGGCGGCCACCAGATACTCGGGGGGGATTTCGCCCTCGTCCTGGAGGATACTTTCCATCAGGGAGATGACCCCCTCGGGCGGGGCCACCGGCTTGCCATCGAGGAGGATTTGATAGCGGAAGCCCTCGGGCATCTCGGGGTCGGCCCTGGGCTCGAGCGCCAGACGATTCCGGGTCTCCGGGAGGGTTTCCGCCTCCCGCTCCCTGGCCTGGGTCGGGACGCCGTCCTGCTCCTCGATGATCCGCGCCAAGGCGATGCGGAACTGGTCGCGGTCGCGGGCGGCCCGGATCTCCAGCCGGGCGCGCACCGCCTCTGGCCTCAGTTTCCCCCGGTAACAAATGGCGGGGGGGTGGTGGCCGGCCAGGCGGCCGAGCAGCTCCAGACTCTGATCGAGACGGGCGCCGGGGTCGGCCAGCTCCCGCGTGATGTCCCCCCAGGCCGGGTCTGGCCTGTCCAGGGCCGCCCCCAGGGCGAGCATGTCCCGATAGAGGCCGGGCAGGTCCCGGGCGATGCAAGCGTCGAGCCGCGCCGTCTCCAGGGCGTGCAGCAGATCCAGATCCTCCTCCCGCAGCCGGCCGCTCGCCAGGGCCTCCAGCAGGGTGCCGGCGCGCCAGGTGCCATACCAGTTCTGGGCCCATTGATGCACCGTCATGGCCTTGTAGAGGCGGAAATTGGCCTCCTTGTCCGGCAGGCGTCCCAGTACCGGCGGCAGAAAGAGGGTCTCGGTATCGGTGAAGCCGCAGTCGGCGGGGGCAATACCTAGGGTGCGGCCGTTGAGGCCGCAAACGAAGCGCTCCAGCACCCCGGCGATATCCTCCAGCACCGCGCCCGCCCGCTTCTCCCGCTGATTGGCGGCGAAATCCTCCACTTCCCGCAAGGCACGAATGGCCGGAATCTGGCCTTTCTTGTCATAGAGATCCATGGCATAGAGGAGCCAGGACTCCACGGCCTCCAGGTCCATGAGACGCAGGGCCCGGGCAGCGAAGGTGATGAACTGATTGGCCAACTCCGCATGGTCCCGGGCGATGACCGCGCCCCAGTGGAGCACGAAATCCTGTTGCAGGCGGTCGAGCCCGGCAAGCTCCCGCGCCGGCCCCTCGGCCACGCGCCAGGAGGAAAGGGCGGGATTCAGAAAGTCATCCAGGCGCTCGCCCACTTGGGCGGCATCCAGGGGAGGCAGGGCGGTGACGGTTTTGGAGGCTCCGGGGCTAGGTTTCTCCAGAAGATATGTGGGTAGGGGCAGGGGAGTGCAACGCCATCCAGGGATATGGGCCCGTCTGGATTGGCCGGGACGATTCCCCGTTCATCCACCAGTTCATCTGCTAGGATGGGTTCAGTTACGGGATTCACCGCCAACCCCCATGCCTTTGCGTGGAGACACCCGAGATGCTGGGCCTCACCAACAGCGCTCTCCTCCAAACCAGGGGCCCAGGCCTCACGACCTAGGCCCGGCCAACCATGTTTCGCCTGCTCCTGGATCGCGCCATCAGCCGGTTGCTCCCGCCCACCTGCGTCCTCTGCGGGGCAACCGGGACCGCCGGGCTGGACCTGTGCGCCGGCTGTCTGGCAGACCTGCCCCATAATCGCCAGGCCTGCCCCCGTTGCGCCCTGCCCATGCCGCCAGGGCAAGAGGCGGGCTCGATCTGCGGCCCCTGCCAGCACCACCCCCCACCCTACGCCACCTGCCATGTCCCTTTCCTCTACCTGGACCCCATGACGGCCCTGGTCCGGGGGGCCAAGTTCCACGGCCGGCTCAACCTGACCCGTCTCCTGGGCCTCTGCCTCGCGCGTCACCTTCATGAGAGGGGTGCGGACCGGCCCGAACTCATCATTCCCGTGCCCCTGCACCCGCGGCGGATGCGCGAGCGGGGCTATAACCAGGCCCTGGAGATGGCCCTGGCCCTCTCCCGGGAACTGGCCATTCCGGTGGACCCCAGCATCTGCGCCCGGGTCCGGGCCATCACGCCCCAGGAAGGCCTCGATCGGGAGGAACGACGGCGCAATGTGCGTGGGGCCTTTGCCATCGGCCGGCCCCTCGCCGCCCATCGGGTCGCCATCCTGGATGACGTAGTGACCACCGGCAGTACCGCCGCCGAGGTCGCCAGGGTCTTGCACCAGGCCGGGGCGGAGCGGGTCGACCTCTGGGCGGTGGCGCGGACACCCTGACAGGCGCATCCCGCCAGGGATCTGGCCAATCAAGCCAGTCAGGCCCGCGGGCAGGGGCGCCATGGCGATTGGAACCCGGCGGATCCAGAATCCCCACCGGGAATCAGGCCGGCGCCCCCAGATAGTCGCGGGCGGCACGGGCATCCCGTTCGATCTGCGCCCGCAGCTCGTCGAAAGAGCCGAATTTTTGCTCGTCGCGGAGCTTGAGGCGGAATTCCACTTCGGCGTGGCGCCCGTAGAGGTCGCCGGCGAAATCGAAGAGGTGAACTTCCAACAGGTAGCGCGGCTCCAGGCCCAGGGTCGGGCGCAGGCCGATATTGGCCACACCGGGCCAGGGTCTGTCCGTCAACCCCTCCACCATGACGGCATAGACCCCGTGCAAGGGACTGACCCGGCGGTGCAGATTGATGTTGGCGGTGGGGAAGCCGATGGAACGGCCGCGCTTGTTGCCGTGGGCGACGCGGCCACAGATACGGTAAGGACGCCCCAAAAGATGGCGAGCCAGGTCCAGTTCACCCCGGGCCAGGGACTCCCGGATACGGGTACTGCTCACCCGCTCTTCACCGTGGGTGACCGTATGCAGGTCCTCCACGACGAAACCCTGTTCCGCCCCCATGGCTTGCAGCAGGCCAAAATCCCCCTCCCGCCCGCGGCCGAAGCGAAAGTCGTCCCCGACCAGCAGATAGCGCGCCGCCAGGCCCGCCACCAGCAACTCCTCGACGAAGGTACGCGCCCTCAGATTGGCCAGCTTGGGCCCGAACTCCAGCAGGACCACCTGTTCAATGCCACAAGCCCCCAGGGCCGCCAATTTTTCCCGCAGGCGCGTCAGCCGCGCCGGGGCCGCCACCGGCGCGAAATATTCCATGGCCTGGGGCTCGAAGGTGATGACGGTAGCCGGCAGCCCCAGGTCCCGCCCCTTGGCGAGCAGCCGCCGGAATACGGCACGGTGCCCAAGATGCACGCCATCGAAGTTGCCGATGGTGGCGACGCATCCCCGATGAGCGGGCCTGAGATTGTGGAGTCCGCGAATGACTCGCATGAGCAAAAGGCGCCTGGGCATGGAAATGGGGCGATTATAGTAACGTCTTTTCCATAAACCAAAACCGCTCGGTGGCAGCACGGGCATGGCTCCCGTCATGGGGTCAAGCGTCCGGGACCCCTTCCTGGAAATGCCGAGGCCGGACACCCAGGGCCAGGAGGGACAAGAGATAGACGGCGCCCCCCGCCAGGATCCACAAGAGCAGCCGCCCCAACCGCTCGGTGGCCGTCGCGGCGAGCCAGGTCTCCATGCCGCCCGCGCCCCAGGCGAGAAGGGCGCCCATGACCAGGACGGACCCCAGGCCCTGGACCAGGATGCGGCCCCAGCCGGCCCCAGGCCGATAGGCCCCGCCCTGCAGCAGGCCCCAGAGTAGCAGGATCGCATTGAGGACGGCGGCGATACTGGTGCCCAGCGCCAGCCCCGCATGGCCCAGGGGCCCCATCAGCAAAAGGCTCAGGCCCAGGTTGACCGCCAGGGCGATGAGGCCCAGCCGCGCCGGCGTGTGCGCGTCCTGGCGGGCGAAATAGCCCGGCGCCAGGACCTTGATCGCCATGAAGGCCGGCAGGCCCG
>JBFZDM010000388.1:0-2660 GCA_041307365.1 Chromatiaceae bacterium
TGGGCCTCGGTGGCTTCTATCGCATCCTGGACACCGAGATCCGGGGCAGGAACGGGGCCAAGTTCTCCTTTGCTGGGTTGGCCTCGCATACCACGGAATCCGTGAAAAGTTACGAGGGGTACGACCGTGTGTGGGTCGAGGAGGGCCAAACTGTCTCACGGCGGAGTTGGGACATCCTGACGCCGACGATCCGGCGACCTGGCTCCGAGATATGGATCACCCTCAATCCGGACCTGCTGACAGGGGAGACGTATGTCCGGTTCGTCGCCAACCCTCCGCCTGATACCTGGGTGCGGCAAGTAAATTTTCACGATAACCCCTGGTTCCCCGCTGTGTTGGAGGATGAGCGCGCGCATTGTGAGCGGACGCGCCCACCGGCGGAGTATCGCAACATCTGGCTGGGCGAGCCACTGCGCACGGCGGAAGGGGCCTATTACGCGGATCAGATTATCGCGCTGCGGGCGGCGGGGCATGTGCGGGAGGTGCCGTATCAGGCGGGGGTGCCAGTCTCGACGTGCTGGGACCTGGGCTACAACGATACGACGGCGATCTGGTTCTTCCAGCACATCGCCGGGGAGACGCGGTTCCTGGCCAGCTATGAGAATGCCGGGGAGTCGCTGGAGCATTACGCCAGGCATCTGATGGAGCGCGGCTGGCTTTACGACCGTCACTACCTGCCGCACGATGCCGAGAACAAATCGCTGCAAACCGGCAAAAGCACGGTGGACCTGTTGGAGGATTTGCTGCCAGGGCATCGTTTTGAGGTGGTGCCGCGAGTCGAGAATGTGTTGACCGGCATCGAGGAGACGCGGTTGCGGTTGACCGGGCCTGTCTATTTCCACGAGGTGGGGTGTCATGATGGCCTGACAGCCCTGGAGCGGTACCGCAAGGAGTGGTCGGAGAAATTGCAGACGTTCAAACCGACCCCGCTCCACGACCAGTACTCGAATTATGCGGACGCGATAAGGCAATGGGCGCAAGGCTGCCAGCCGCGGGGCGCCAATGGACCGGGCAAACGGACACGGGCGGCCGGGTGGCGGGGGGTATAGATGGATGGAAAATGCGGAATGACGACGCCTGTCCACCTCGGCGATGCCGCCCTCTACCAGGGGGACTGCCTGGCGGTGCTGGCCAGCCTGCCGGACCAGCAGCGACCTGGCCGATAAACATTCACACAACTAGACGAGGCAAGTATGGGCATTGTGGTAGGCGGTGATCGGGCGTGGCGGAAGTACCGGAAAGGGGACATCGCTATCGCCCTGCATTGGGTCAACGGCGAGCCGGCCATGGTGCTGTTTCCGGCGCACATGACGCAGAGCCGGGTGCAGCGGATTACGCCGTATGTCATCCCTCTGAGTGTGGGCCATGAGTATGTGGCCTCGGACGGTCATCCTAACCTGCTGCGGGCGCTGCAAGGGGCGACGGAGGCGGCGTTGTGCCTGGGCATGACGCCAGAGATGAGCACGGTACACCGCATCATCGACGCCATTGTCGAGACGATTCCGGACCTGGTGTGTATGCCGCCGGAGCCGGTGGCCATGCAGCGAGTGGACCGGGGGCCGACGGTCGGGGAGCTGTCTATCCAGGTGGATGGGCAGGTGGTGAAGGAGGTCGAGGTGACGGACCCGGCCGCCGACAAGCAATGGGAGGGACGGGCATGATTCGGGATGATGGCATCAGCCAAAGCGTGGGGACATCGCCCTTCGATGATCCGACGGGGCGGGGGGGCGTGGTGGCGGTGCCTCCGCCAGTGAAGACGCGAAAAAGCGATTTGGATAGTCCAGCCAATCGTAAGCGGTTGACCAAACTGCGCGATTGGCTGGAGCAAGAGACCCAGCGCCAGGCGGCTAACCGCTATCAGATGGCCCTGGACGCGGACTACTACGACTCGCTGCAATGGAGCGAGGAGGAGGCCCAGGTGCTGCTTGACCGCGGTCAGGCGCCGGTGGTGTACAACGAGATTGCGCCGACCATCAACTGGATGCTGGGCACAGAGAGGAGGACCCGCATCGACTACAAGGTGTTGCCACGACGCAAGGAGGAGGGGGACCTGGCCGAGGTCAAGACCAAGCTACTCAAGTATTTGAGCGACGTGAACGGGGAACCCATGGCCCGTAGTCGCGCCTTTGCCAGCGCCGTCAAGTCCGGGGTGGGCTGGCTGGAGATCGGGGTGCGGGGCGACGAGAGCGACGAGCCCATATTCTACCGGGCGGAGGACTGGCGCTATGTGCTGTACGACAGCCAGAGCGTGGAGCCGGACCTGGCCGATGCGCGGTATCTGTTCCGGACGAAGTGGGTGGATGCCGACGTGGCGGAGGCCCTGTTTCCGGAGCGGGTGGGGCTGGTGCGGCAATCGGTGGTGGATGCCTCTAGCCTGGAGGAAGAGGACGCCGACGATCCCTGGTATATGGGGGCGCGGGTGACCGAGCCGGGGTCTGATTATCAGCGCCTGGGCAAGTACCGGCCTTACGACGCGGGCGCCCTCGGCGAGATCAAGCGGGATCGCGTCAAGCTGATCGAGGCCTGGTATCGGGAACCCGGACGGCGGGATGTGTTTCGCTCGGGACCCCAGGCGGGGGAGGCCCTGGACCCGGGCAACCCGGCCCATCAAGCGGCGGTGGAACAAGGGGCTTCGACCCATGACGGCCTGGTGATGGAGG
>JBFZDM010000397.1:0-3376 GCA_041307365.1 Chromatiaceae bacterium
GTCCCGGCGGGACCAGGGAGCCGGCGCCAAGGAGGGTCCTGGGCTGGAGTACGGCGCGGTCGAGGATGCGGGCGCCGATGCCCACCAGGCAATGCTCACCGATCTCGCAGCCGTGGAGCACGGCCTGATGGCCTATGGTGACGCGGTCATGGATGATGAGGGGCGCCCCACCGGGCAGGAAACGACTATCGTGGGAGACATGCAGGATGCTGCCGTCCTGGATATTGGTTTCGGCGCCGATGCGAATAGCATGGACGTCGCCGCGCGCCACCACCAGGGGCCAGATGGAGGCCCGCTCCCCGATCTCCACGTCGCCCACCACCACGGCGGTCTGGTCGATCCAGACCCCGGGGGCGAGGCGGGGCTGCTTGCCCAGATAGGCGCGGATGTTGGACATGGAGTCACCGGTGCAAGGAATGAGGTTGCTCTGGCGGCCAATGCTAACAGCAACCGCTGGAACTGACGACACAGTCTCCGCCCGCCGCCGTCCTGCCGTCGGGTCCGCACTGGAGGGTGCTGGATCTGAGCTAGCTGGGATGGAAGGCCCGCCTGCTCCGCCAGGGCCAGGCCAACTTCGCCCGGTCCGGAGGATGGGCCCCACCCAGCAACTGGATCGCGGGCCCCGGCGGCCTTATATTGGCGCGAATCGCGCCCATCGATATCGCCAGAACGCCTGGAGTCCAAGACCATGCCGCTCGTCTCCCTTGCCCTGATGCTGATGCTCATCCTGGCCTCCTCCACCGTCAACGCCGCCAAGCCCCGTGCCTTCATCGACGAAGCGGAGCCGGCGGCCCCCTCCAGCGTCCGTGAGGGCAAGGCCTGGGAAGAAGAGGCGGCAGCCCTGCCTCCCTGGCCCCAGGAGGGGGATCTGGTGGAATTCCGGCTCGATTCCCCCAGTTCATTCCGATTTTTCATCGATGGCCGCCACCTTGCCATCGGCCGGGATGGCGTGGTGCGGTACACTCTGGTAGCCGAATCCGCGAGCGGTGCCCGCAACGTATCCGTCGAGGGTCTGCGTTGCACTGTTAATGGCGCCTTCCGCGTCTATGCCTACGGCTCCGGCGATGCCTTTCGACCCCTGGCGGATGGCGACTGGCAAGCGATCCGCAACCGCTCCGGCGACAGCCTCCACGAGGAACTCCATGGCCACTTCCTCTGCGGCCCGCGCACCTTCGAGCCCCGCCCCATCAAGGATATCTTGCGGGCCCTCGGGGGCCAGATTCAAGCACGCGAGAACGCTGGCTTTCTCCCCGATTGATAGGCTTCCGCTTCCGATCCGCCACCAGCCCCTCCCGCCCATTCGGCCCCCCGTCCGAGGATAACCATGGCTAACCCCCTCATCGACATGCTTGGCTTGCCGCCCTTCGGGCGCATCCTTCCCGAGCACGTCGAAACCGCCGTCGATACCCTGCTGGCCCGCAATCGCGCCCGGATCAAGGCCCTTGCCCAAGGCATGGTGCCACCTACCTGGGAGAACTTTATCGAGCCCCTGGAACTTATCGGCGATACCCTGGAGCGTGCCTGGTCACCCGTTAGCCACCTCAATGCCGTCATGAACAGTGAGGCCTTGCGCGCCGTCTACAATGCCTGCCTGGCCAAGCTCAGCGGCTACGCCACTGAGATTGGCCAGAACCGGGACCTGTTCGAGGGCTACCGCGCCGTCGCCACCCAGGAGCACCTGGACGCCACCCAGCGTCAATTGCTCGACAAGGCCCTGCGTGACTTCCACCTCTCTGGCGTTGATCTGGCCCCAGATCGGCAGGCCCGCTTCAAGGAGATCGACCAGGCCCTTTCGCGTCTGGCCGCCAAGTTCGCCGAGAACCTGCTCGACGCCACTAACGCCTGGAACAAGCGGATCGAGGATGAGGCCCTGCTGGCGGGCCTGCCCGAATCCGCCCGCGCTCTCGCCCGCCAGATCGCCGAGCAGCGCGGCGAGACTGGCTGGATCCTGACCCTGGATTTCCCGTCCTACTTTCCCGTCATGACCTACGCCGACGATCGCGACCTGCGCCGCGAAGTCTACGAGGCCTATGCCACCCGTGCCTCTGAGCTGGGACCCCATGCCGGTCAATGGGACAATGGCGCCATCATGGAGGAGATCCTGGCCCTACGGCATGAGCAGGCCCAACTCCTCGGCTTCGCCAATTATGCCGAACGCTCCCTGGCCACCAAGATGGCCCGCTCCACCGGGGAGGTCATGCGTTTTCTGGGAGACCTGGCGCAACACTCTGTGGCCAAGGCCCGACGCGACCTGGAGGAGGTGCGCGAATTCGCCCGGACAGAGCATGGTCTGGGAGAGTTCGAGCCCTGGGATCTGGCCTACTATTCCGAAAAACGGCGCGAGCAACGCTACGCCATCACCCAGGAGGAACTCAGGCCCTACTTCCCCATCGGCCGCGTCCTCGATGGCCTCTTCGCGGTGCTGGAACGTCTCTTCGACATCCGGATCCACGAGGTTCAAGGGGTCGAGACCTGGCATCCGGATGTGCGCTTCTTCGAGATCCGGGCTGGCGCGGAGGCTGGAACCGGCGACGGCGAATTGCGCGGCCAGTTCTATCTCGATCCCTTCGCCCGCCCCAACAAGCGTGGCGGCGCCTGGATGGACGTTTGCCTCAACCGCCTCCACACCGCCACCTGCGACCAGATCCCCTGTGCCTATCTGGTCTGCAACTTCACCCCGCCCCTGGGCGACCAGCCCTCCCTCCTAACTCACGCGGAGGTGCTGACCCTCTTCCACGAGTGCGGCCATGGCTTGCACCACCTGCTGACCAAGGTCGATTATCCCGCCGTCGGCGGCATCTCCGGGGTGCCCTGGGATGCCGTCGAACTGCCCAGTCAGTTCCTGGAGAACTGGTGCTGGGAGCGCGAGTCCCTGGACTTGATCTCCGGCCATGTCAAGACGGGGGCGCCCATCCCGGACGAACTCTACCAGCGCATGCGCGCCGCCAAGAATTTCCAGTCCGCCATGCAGATGGCCCGGCAACTCGAATTCGCCCTCTTCGATTTTCGCATCCATCTGGAATACGACCCAGCGCGGGGCGGGCGCATCTACGAAATCCTGGATGAGGTTCGCGACCAGGTGGCCCCCCTCAAGCCGCCGGCCTTCAATCGCTTTGCCCATGGCTTTTCCCACATCTTCGCCGGCGGCTACGCCGCGGGCTATTACAGCTACAAATGGGCCGAGGTCCTGTCCGCCGACGCCTTTTCCCTCTTCGAGGAAAGAGGCGTCCTCGACACCGCCACCGGCCGCGCCTTCCGCCAGCACATCCTGGAACAGGGCGGCTCCCGCGAGGCCATGGACCTCTACGTCGCCTTCCGCGGCCGCGAACCCACAATCGACGCCCTGCTACGGCACGGTGGCATCACGGCCTGAAGC
>JBFZDM010000398.1:0-2659 GCA_041307365.1 Chromatiaceae bacterium
GGACCCTTTATTGGCGCCCATGATGACGCCGATGGACTGGGACAGGGTCATGAAACCGGCGGTGATGAAGCCAACCACCAGGACCGTGGTCACAGAGGAGGACTGGATCACCGCCGTGATGAAGGCGCCGGTGGCCACGCCCATGAAGCGATTTAAGGTCAGTCGGGCCAGGATGTCCTTCATGCGCTCGCCGGCGACGGCCTTGAGGGCGTCCGACATCTGCTCCATGCCGAAGAGGAAGAGGGCCAGCCCGCCCAGCAGCCCCAGAATAATGGCATCCCAGTCGATGACATCGGGCCCGTCGGTGCCAGGGGTGGCCAGGGCGGCGGCCCCGGCGGACCAGACCACGCAGGCACCGCCCAGGATCAGGACCGCCAGCACCCACCCGCGCCAGACCCGGCGGCCGCGCGGCACAAGGGGGGAAGGTGGAATGGGGATGTACCGGTTATTTTTGAACCGTGACTTAGCAGGCATCATCGCCCTAACTGTCGATTTTGCAACTAACGGACTTGACGATTTTATTGCATTGGCATGACCTTTTTGTTAAAAATTGAACCCGGAAGACAAATG
The DNA here is from genome assembly GCA_041307365.1 of Chromatiaceae bacterium. Classification (GTDB taxonomy): domain Bacteria; phylum Pseudomonadota; class Gammaproteobacteria; order Chromatiales; family Chromatiaceae; genus M0108. The sequence goes on from JBFZDM010000398.1 coordinate 571, forward strand.
ACTGGTCCTCCCCCCCGATTAGTGGACCAGCAATCGGCGACCTTCCATCCCCCCGTCGGAGCGAAAGCGTCGTCCCCTGGGTTATGGAGACCCAGGGGCCGGCGTGGCTTCCTTAATTTCCCTCTGGACCCGGAGCATCAGCGATGCTGAGAAAAATTGTCCTTCCCGTCATTTTCGCCGTCCTGGCCTATGGTTTCTGGGTCAGCCCGGACTTCAAGCAGATCGCGGCCGGTGTCGCCATCTTCCTGTTCGGCATGCTGTTCCTGGAAGACGGCTTCAAGGCCTTTACTGGCGGCATACTCGAGAAGATCCTCAAGCGCACCACCGACAAGCTGTGGAAGAGCATGACCTTTGGCGTCGTTTCGACCAGCATCATGCAGTCCAGCTCCCTGGTGTCGGTCATCACCATCTCCTTCCTCAGCGCCGGGCTGATTGGCCTGGCCGCGGGAATTGGCATCGTCTTCGGCGCCAACCTGGGCACCACCACCGGCGCCTGGCTCATCGCCGGCTTCGGCCTCAAGATCGACATCGCCGCCTACGCCATGCCCATGCTGGTGTTCGGCATCATCCTCGCCTTCCAGGGTTCCAAGGCCGCCAAGGGCATTGGCTACATCCTCGCCGGTCTCGGCTTCCTCTTCCTGGGCATCCACTACATGAAGGAGGGCTTCCAGACCTTCAAGGAAACCATCGACCTGGCCCAGTTCGCGGTGCCGGGCTTGACCGGCCTCCTCATCTATACCGGCATCGGTATCTTCGCCACCGTGGTGATGCAGTCCAGCCACGCCTCCCTGGTCATCACCATCACGGCCCTGGCCGGCGGCCATATCACCTATGAGAACGCCCTGGCCCTGGCCATCGGCGCCAACATCGGCACCTGCATCACCGCCATCCTGGGGGCCATCAGCGCCAATGTGGAAGGCCGGCGGCTAGCCGCCGCCCACCTCATCTTCAATGTGACGACGGGTGTCGTGGCCATCATCTTCATGAACTACATCCTCGTTGCCGTGGACTGGATCAGCGGCCATATTGGTATCGCCAGCGATGACTGGACCCTCAAGCTCGCCGTCTTCCATACCCTCTTCAATACCCTGGGCATCACCATCATGGTTCCCCTGCTGAACCAACTGGTGAACCTCTTGCAAAGGATAATCCCTGAACCCAAGGCGGACCTGGTGGCACCCCTCTACCTCAACGACGCCGTGGCCGAGTTCCCGGACACCCTGGTGGAGACGGTGCGCAAGGAGGTCTTGCACCTCTACGACAACGCCTCCGGAGTCCTGGCCCATGCCCTCAACCTGCACCCGCACGACATCCGCTCGGACGTGGACCTATTCGAACTCACCCAACGGCCGGAAAAACTGATGGAATTCGACCTCGACGATATATATGGCCGCCGGGTGAAGGTGCTCTACAACGCCATCGTCGAATTCACCAGCCGCAACCAGGGCCAGTTGCCCCAGGAGCACATGGAACGGGTTTACGTCCTGCGCGAGGCCGCCCGCGACATCGTCGAGGCCATCAAGGACGTTAAGCATATGCGCAAGAACCTGATCACCTACATCGTCTCGGACAATGCCAGCATCAAGGCCGAGTACAACAAGATCCGCGCCCAGTTGGGCGAGATCCTGCGGGAACTAACCACCTTGCGCGACGCCGGCGAGGAGGCGGACATGGTCGCCCTGGACGGTCTGCGCCTGCAGATGGAAGAGAACGACGTCACCCTCAATGGCGACCTGGACCGTCTCATTCGCGAGGGCAAGATCACAGCCCCCATGGCCACCTCCCTGATGAACGACAGCAGCTATTCCTACGACGTGGCGCGCAACCTCATTGCCGCGGGTAGCGGCCTCTTTGGCCCCCACGACATGGGCATGCACAAGGCGGCGCGGGATATCGACCTGGACGAGGATGAGTTGGAGGTCCTGGTGCGCAAGCCGGCCTAAACCGGTATCTTCCGCCGCTCCCCTCGGGGGCGGGGGCGAGTCCCCCCATCCGGGCGGTGACCCGGGGGCGGCGGCGCGGCCAGCCTCCGGTCTCGATCTGGATTGCATCGGGCGCCAATTTCGTCGAATGACGAAAATATTACTGA
>JBFZDM010000402.1:0-6128 GCA_041307365.1 Chromatiaceae bacterium
GGCCACTGCGCATCGGCCCCCTCACCCTCGTCAACAATCTGATCCTCGCCCCCATGGCGGGAGTGACGGACCGCCCCTTCCGCGAACTTTGCCGCCACCTGGGGGCCGGGCTGGCCGTCTCCGAGATGGTTTCCGCCGATACCAGCCTCTGGGGCAGTCGCAAGAGCCTGCGGCGCCTGGATCACAGGGGCGAGACTGGCCCCATCTCGGCCCAGATCGTCGGCAACGAGCCGGGGGCCCTGGCGGAGGCGGCGCGGATCAATCTGGAGCTTGGCGCCGACATCATCGACATCAACATGGGCTGCCCGGCCAAAAAGGTGTGCCGCAAGGCCGCTGGCTCCGCCCTGCTGCGGGACGAGCGCCTGGTGGGGCGCATCCTGGAGGCCGTGGTCGCCGCCGTATCCGCTCCCGTCACCCTCAAGATCCGCACCGGCTGGTCACCCGAAGAACGCAACGCCCTGGCCATCGCCCACATCGCCTGGGAGAGCGGCATCGCCGCCCTGGCCGTGCACGGCCGCACCCGCGCCTGCGGATTTTCCGGCAAGGCGGAATACGAAACCATTCGCGCCATCCGTCAGGCCCTGCCCATCCCCCTCATCGCGAATGGGGACATCGACTCCCCGGAACGTGCCCGTTTCGTGCTGAATTGCACCGGCGCCGATGCTATCATGATTGGGAGGGCGGCCCAGGGCCGCCCCTGGATTTTCCGGGAGATTTCCCACTACCTGGCGACTGGCGTCCGCCCACCCAGCCCCTCGCCGGACTGGATCAGGGCCATCTTGATCGCGCACCTCCATGCCCTCCATGACTTTTATGGCGACTGGGCGGGGGTGCGTATTGCCCGCAAGCACGTCGGCTGGTACGTCCGAGGCCAGCGCGATGCCAGCGCCTTCAGGGATAATTTCAACCGGGCCAGAACATTGCAAGAACAACAATCCCTGATCGAGGACCAATTCGACGGGACCAAGATGGTGGGGGACCAAGTGACATGAACAGCCTTTCGGCACAGCATTCCAGCGTGACTCTCGACACCTTTTACGTACAGCGCGTCGATCGTTCCGAGCCCTTGCGCGAGTGCGTACGCAACGCGGTGCGCTTTTATCTCCATCACATGGCCGACCACGCGGCCGTCGATCTGCACCAGATGGTCCTGCGCGAAATCGAGCGGCCCATGATCGAGGAGGTACTGGATTTCACCCAAGGCAATCAGAGCCGCGCCTCGGCCATGCTTGGCCTGAGCCGGACTACCTTGCGCAAGAAGCTGGCCCATTACCAACTCGGAGCCGACGCCTAGATCCGGCATGTCCTACCGTCAACCCCGTGCCCCCGAAAGCCCATTCGCGTGGCGCCTCGCCTTTTGACACCTAACTGGAGTGGACCCAGATGCAGCCCATTCGCCGCGCTCTCATCAGCGTTTCCGACAAGACCGGACTGGTCGATTTCGCCCGTGTCCTGGCGGACCGCGGTATCGAGATCCTGTCCACCGGCGGCACCGCCAGCCTGCTGACGGAGCAAGAGATCCCTGTCACCGAGGTTTCCGACTACACCGGTTTCCCGGAGATGATGGCGGGCCGGGTCAAGACCTTGCACCCCCTCATCCACGGCGGCATCCTTGGCCGGCGCGGCACTGACGAGATGGTGATGCGGGAGAACGGGATCCGGCCCATCGACCTGGTGGTGGTTAACCTCTACCCCTTCGAGCAGACCGTGACCAAACCGGGCTGCGACCTGCCGACCGCCATGGAGAACATCGACATCGGCGGCCCAACCCTGCTGCGCGCCGCCGCCAAGAATCATGCCGACGTGACCGTGGTGGTCGATGGCTCGGACTATGACCGCGTCCTGGCGGAAATGGCAGAGCACGGCGGCGCCGTCACCGACGCCACCCGTTTCGACCTGGCGGTCAAGACCTTCGAGCACACGGCTCGCTATGATGGCGCCATCGCCAACTACCTGGGCCAGCGGGTGGATGGTGGCGCCCCCGCGCCCTACCCCCGCACCCTGAGCCTCCAGTTCCAGCGCAAGCAGGCCCTGCGTTACGGTGAAAACCCACACCAGGGGGCCGCCTTTTTTACCGAACCCGGCTTCGCCGGGGCCAGCGTCGCCACCGCGACCCAGCTCCAGGGCAAGGAACTCTCCTACAACAACATCGCCGACACGGACGCGGCCCTGGAATGCGTCAAGCAGTTCGACGAGGGCCCGGCCTGCGTCATCGTCAAGCACGCGAACCCCTGCGGCGTGGCCGTCGGCGACTCCCTGCATGCAGCCTACGAACGGGCCTTCGGCACGGACCCGGAATCCGCCTTCGGCGGCATCATCGCCTTCAACGGCGAGTTGGACGAGGCCACCGCCATTGCCATCATCGAACGTCAGTTCGTCGAGGTCATCATAGCCCCGGGCATCTCGGCGGGTGCCCGCGCGGCCCTGGCCACCAAAAAGAACGTCCGGCTGCTGGAATGTGGCCCCTGGTCCCGCGACAGCGCCCAGCGTCTGGATTTCAAGCGTGTCCACGGCGGTCTTCTGGTCCAGGATATCGACCTGGCCCTGCACCAGGAGCTGCGCACCGTCACCCGGCGCGCCCCCAGCGAAGTCGAGCTAATCAATCTCCTCTTCACCTGGCGCGTGGCCAAGTTCGTCAAGTCCAACGCCATCGTCTATGGCCGTGACCGCATGACCATTGGCGTCGGCGCCGGTCAGATGAGCCGTGTCAACTCGGCCCGCATCGCCATCATCAAGGCCGAACAGGCGGGGCTGGAGGTCAAGGGCTCGGTTATGGCCTCGGATGCATTCTTCCCCTTCCGCGACGGCATCGACCACGCGGCGGCGGCGGGCATCACCGCCATCATCCAACCCGGCGGCTCCCTGCGCGATGAGGAGACCATCACCGTCGCTGACGAACACGGCCTCGCCATGGTCTTCACCGGCATGCGGCACTTCCGGCATTGATAGCAAAGTCCGAACCTTGCCTAGATGCGGGTGATGTTGCCAACCCCAACAAATCACCCGGCGAGGCATCGGGGTTCCTTCCTCCCACCAACCTGCTGATGGATAGGGATTAATCCGTCAGCATGGAGACCCGGCCTTGACGATCCATCCCACCGCCATCATCGAGAATGGGGCGGAGATTCATGAATCCGCCAGCATCGGCCCCTATTCCATCGTCGAAGCCGGGGCCGTCGTCGGTCCGGACTGCGTCATCGAGAGCCAGGCGCGAATATATGGCGGCACCCGCATGGGCCGGGGCAACCGCGTCAGCCACGGCGCCACCCTGGGCTCGGCGCCCCAGGATTTGAGCTACCGCCCCGACAAGGCCAAGCCCCTTACCATAGGTGACTTCAATCAGTTTCGCGAGTGCGCCAACATCAGCCAGGGCATCAAGACGGACCAGGGGACCCGCATCGGCAGCCACAACTATTTCATGGCCTTCAGCCATGTAGGTCATGACTGCCAGGTGGGCGACCACAACATCCTCGCCAACTCGGCGACCCTGGCCGGGCATGTGGCCCTGGAACATCATATCTTCCTCTCCGGTCAGGTGGCGGTGCACCAGTTCTGCCGCATCGGCGCCTACGCCATGGTCGCCGGGGTAAGCGGCGTGCCCCAGGACGTGCCGCCCTTCGTCACCGCCGACGGCCACCGTGCCCGCATCGTCGGGCTCAATGCGGTGGGGCTGAGGCGCAACGGCTTCAGCCAGGAGCAGAGACGACTCATCAAGGAGGTCTATCGCCTCCTTTTCCGCTCGGGCCTGCGCCTGACCGAGGCCTTGGCGCGGGCGGAATGCGAATTCCCCGCGCCCGAGACCGGGCAAATCATCACCTTCATCCGCGCCAGCCAGCGCGGCGTGATCGCATTCGCCTGAAGGCGAGCAGGAAGACCCAACCATGAAGATCCTCATCGTCGGCGGCGGCGGCCGCGAGCATGCCCTTGCCTGGAAGGCCGCCCAATCGCCCCTGGTCGAGACCGTCTTCGTCGCCCCCGGCAACGGCGGCACCGCCAGGGAACCCGGCGTCCAGAATCTGGACATCCCGGTCGATGACCTGGAGGCCCTGGTGTCCTTTGCCAGCGCCAACGCCATCGGACTCACCATCGTCGGCCCCGAGGCGCCCTTGGTGGCGGGCCTGGTGGACCGCTTCCAGGTGGCTGGACTGCCCTGCTTCGGGCCCACCCGGGGCGCCGCCCAACTGGAGGGCTCCAAGTCCTTCACCAAGGACTTTCTCCATCGCCACGGCATCCCCACGGCCGCCTACGGCAGCTTTACCGAAATCGAACCCGCCCTGGCCTATCTCCGCCAGGTCGGCGCCCCCATCGTCGTCAAGGCCGACGGACTTGCCGCCGGCAAGGGGGTCATCCTGGCCCGGGACCTCGCCACCGCCGAGGCGGCGGTACGCGACATGCTGGACGGCGGCCGCTTTGGCGCCGCTGGCAACCGGGTCGTCATCGAGGAATTTCTCGAGGGCGAGGAGGCCAGCTTCATCGCCATGGTCAGCCAGGGCCAGATCCTCCCCATGGCCAGCTCCCAGGACCACAAGGCCCGGGACGATGGCGACCTGGGCCCCAACACCGGCGGCATGGGGGCCTATTCCCCGGCCCCCGTGGTCACGCCCGAATTGCATGAGCGCATCATGGCCGAGGTGATGCGACCCACGGTGGCGGGCATGGCGGCGGCGGGCCTGCCCTATACCGGCTTCCTCTACGCCGGCCTCATGATCGCCGCCGACGGCACGCCCAAGGTGCTGGAATACAATTGCCGCTTCGGCGACCCGGAGACCCAGCCCATCCTGATGCGACTCAGATCCGATTTGGTCGAACTCTGCCTCGCCGCCCTGGAGGGTCGCCTCGGCGAAATGCGCCCGGACTGGGATCCCCGCGCCGCCCTGGGCGTGGTGATGGCTGCGGGCGGCTATCCGGATGCCTACGAGAAAGGCCGACTCATCAGCGGCCTGGAGGAGGCGGCCAGGGTGGAGGACACCAAGGTCTTCCACGCTGGCACCGCCCTAGTGGATGGCCGGACCATCACCAGCGGCGGCCGTGTCCTCTGCGTCACCGCCCTCGGCGATACCGTCGCCGAGGCCCAGGCCCGCGCCTACCAGGCCCTTGACCGGATTCATTGGCAAGGTGGCTTTTGCCGTCGCGATATAGGTCATCGAGCCATCGCGCGGGAGCGGGGCTGAAGGGGGACCAGGCCGGTCAGAGGAGAGCTGGGACCATGGCTATCTCGGGCCAGAAGCCGATGGCGCCTTGGATGACAGGGATTTTCAATTCATTGCTGGCGTTATCCGGATGAGGCCGCCGGGCTGGCAACTGCTTTTTCGCCTTGGGCTCCTCGGCTGCCTGGCCCTTGTCGCCTTCCTTGCCTTCGCCCCCCTGGCATCGGCCCCTCTCACGGGCCATGACAAGGCCAACCATATCATCGCCTTTGCGGCCCTCGCCTGGCTCGCGGACGGCGCCTATCCCGGTCCGGCACCTGGCCGTGGCTGGCGAAAATGGCTTCTTTTGCTGGGCTATGGCCTCTTCATCGAGGCCGCCCAGCATTTTCTGCCCTACCGCGAATTTTCCGGGTGGGACCTGGTGGCGGATGCCATCGGCATCTTGCTCTATGTCGTCGGCGCCCGGCTGGTGGCCTCAGCAAGGGCCGGCAAGACCCGCGCCTGGATCAGGTCCGCGAGACCCTGAAGGGCGGGATAGGCCGGGGCCACTTCCAGGATATAGCCCAGGGTGCGGGGTATGTCCGCCAGATAACCGGATTTGCCATCGCGGCTATTGAGCCGGGCGAAAATACCACTGGCCTTGAGGTGGCGTTGGACCCCCATGAGGTCAAACCAGCGCAAGTAACCGGCTTCGTGTTCAGGGCGCAGGATGCCGGACTGCACCGCCAGCCCGAAATAGCCCCAGACCCATTCCTCCACCCGAGCCCGCGGCCAGGCGATGTAGCAATCCCTCAGCAGGGAGGCCAGGTCATAGGTGAGGGGACCTTCGACGGCATCCTGAAAATCCAGGATGCCCGGCGAGGGCGAGGCCGTGATCATGAGGTTGCGCGAATGGAAGTCACGATGGACGCAGACCCGCGGCTGCTCCATGGCGCTGGCGACCAGGAATGCCATCGCCTCCTCAAGCCCGGCCTCCTCCCG
>JBFZDM010000436.1:0-7258 GCA_041307365.1 Chromatiaceae bacterium
AACCCCATGGCGAACGAAGGCTATCATGAACCCGTCGCGGAACTCTCCGACGCCACCCGCGACATGCACCGGGCCATCATCTCCCTCATGGAGGAGTTGGAGGCCGTCGATTGGTACAACCAGCGCGTGGATGCCTGCAAGGACAGTGAACTCAAGGCTATCCTGGCCCACAACCGCGACGAGGAAAAGGAACATGCCGCCATGGTGCTGGAATGGATCCGGCGTCAGGATGCCGCCTTCGATCACGAGCTCCGGGATTACCTCTTCACCGACAAGCCCATCACCCACGAGAAGGGGTCGCATTAGCCTCCCGATCGGTCCCTGACCCAGGCGCCGGTGCGGCTTCGCCACGGCTGCCCAAGGGTGGTGTCGCGAGTGGGGCCAGGGACGGCCGCTCCTCTCCAAACCAGACCTGAAGCCTGGACTCCCCCGCCGGCCACTGGCCCTTGAGGCGGTTGCTGGGCTCGCTCCCGGTGAAGGCGAGGTAGCCGTATTTGCCGTAGTGCGGCAGCTTGCGCGTCAGCCCGGGGATGGCCGCGGCGGACCCGGCCGCGATCAGGCCCAGGGGGCGCCCCGCGACCTCCCGGACGAGCGCCAGGCTGGTGTCCTCGCCGTCGAAGACCTGGCCGTGATCTCGAAACGGCGCGCCGCCAGGTCCAGGCCGAAGGGCTTGTCCACCAGCTCCGTCAGGAAGCGATTCCGCCAGCCCAGCAGCCACACCGGTCTGTCCTCCGGCAAGCGCTCGATGGCGTCATCCAGCACCAGCTCCCAGCCCTTGGCGTCACGCATCCAGTGCTGGGCGAGTTGGCGGTAACCCTCGGTCATGGCCGAGGAGTCCTCCTGGGTCTTCGCCGCTGGCAGGACCATGAGCCCCTGCTTGGCGCCGAAGAGGGCGCTCAGGCTGACCGGATTCTCCCCGGGCGCCAGACGGCGGAAGAGATCGAACTCCGGGTCCAGGGCCAGGCGGAGCGGGGCCGCTGGCAGGTCGATGACAAAGTCCACCGCGCCATCCTCCAGGGGGATGCGCCGCTGGACCAGGCTGCCATCCTTCAGATGGACCACCAGGGGCACCGTCAGTGGGAAGGGGGCCTGGTGCTGAGTTTGCTCCACGCGGCCTTTTAATTGGTAGCCGCTGGCCGTGGGGGCCAGGGTCACAGCGGCCAGGGCCAGGTCCGGCGCCCCGGCGCGACGGGTCCAAGCGTCGAAAAACCCTTTGAGGTTCCGCCCGCTGGCCTGCTCGAAGGCGAGCCGAAGCTGGTCATAACCGGCCAGGCGGAAGACGTTGTCGCGGTAAAAACGCCGCAGGCCCGCCACGAAGGCCTCGTCGCCCAGGTCACGGCGCAGCATGTGAAACAGCATGAGACTCTTGCCATAGCCGATGGCCTGGGAAGCGGAACCGTGGCGGCCCCGGAAGGCGTCGAGGGGGAAGTCCTCCCCACCCCGCACATAGTCGGCATAGGCCTGGAGGCTGTCGCGGCGGTATTGGCCCCCCTGGCCCTCCCGCTCCTTGAGCAGATGGTCCGCCAGATAGGCGGTCAGGCCCTCGCTCCAGTTGCCGGTCTCGTAGTCGATATAGACGCTGTTGCCCCACCAGTTATGCAAAATTTCATGGGGATAGGAACTCTGGAGGATGAAGGGCAGGCGGATGACCCTGGAACCAAGCAGGGTGAAGGAGGGCATGCCGTAGCCCGTTTCCCAGAAATTCTCCACCAGGGCGAACTTGGCGTAAGGGTAGGGGCCGATGAGATCGCCGTAGAGCGCCAGGTAATCCGCCGTGGCGTCGAGATAACGCTGGGCCAGCTCCGCGTCCGGGGCGCGCAGATAGACCTGGGCCTCGCCCTGTTCCGTGGCCTTGCTGTAGCTGGCGAAGGGCGCGGCGATGAGATAGATATCGTCCTGGGGCTGGTCCTCGCGCCAACTGACCCGGACCCCTTGGGGGGTCTCGGCGCGGTTCGGTCCCGCGCCCTGGGAAACGGCGGTCCAGCCGGGGGGGAGATCCACCTGGAGGGAAAACTTCTGTAGGCTGTCGGGGAAATGGGGATACCAACCACTGTTCCCATCCAGCACCACCCCTTCCGCGCTGATGATGCCGCTGGTCCATTGCCGGGAGCGGCCCATGCCCTCGTCAACCGTTTCCAGATCGCCATGAAGGGGGCCGGCGTAGCTCAGGGTGATGGGCCCGGGGCCCTGCCGGCGCAGGCGAAACGCCTCCATCCGCCCCCGGGAGCGGAGCGATTCGATCCGCGCCTCTCCCGCCACTACCTTGGGCTCCAGGCCCTGATGCAGGACGAAGGTCCAGTCGTCCTCGCCCTCTGGCAGGCTCAGGGTATCCCTGACCCTCAGTGTCCCCTGGTCCGGGGACAGGCTGGCCTCCAGGTCATGGCCGATGAGGGGCTGGGCCTGCAAGCCCATGGCGGCCATCAGGAGAAAAGGGAAGATCACTTTTTCAAATTGCATGGGGTTTTGCCAGGGCTATCCAGAAGTTGCTATTGAAGATGGCGCCACAATGATCCGACAAAATCGGATGGCATGGAACGAAAACCTTAGATGAGGCAAGCCTGGCATGAAACTCACTCCGACCGACTCCGACCCCCTCGCGCGGGTCATCGCCTACCACCAGGCGAGCAAGCACCAACTGGACCGCTACGCGCCCGGTCCGGGTGGACTCGACTGGGCCAACCAGCCCGATCCCTTTCGCCGCTACGCCGGCGCGCCGCGCCTCGCCTTGCCGTTGCGGGCCGATGCCCTGACGACCCAGTTCGCGGCCGTGCGCCGGGGCGACCGCCCGACCGCCGCTTCCCTCGGGCGCGACTCGCTGGCTACCTTGTTCGAACTCGCCCTGGGCTTATCGGCCTGGAAGCAACACGGCGGCTCGCGTTGGGCGCTGCGCTGCAATCCGTCGAGCGGTAACCTGCATCCGACCGAGGCCTATCTGGTCTGCGCCGACCTGCCCGGCTTGGCCGCCGGCGTCCATCACTACCTGAGCCACGATCACCTGCTCGAACAGCGTGCCGCGCCGGATTCCGCAACCTGGAGCAGCGAACTGCGTGGCGGGGTGGTGGTGGCACTGACCGGCATCCACTGGCGCGAAGCCTGGAAGTACGGCCTGCGCGCCTATCGCTATTGCCAGCATGACTGTGGCCACGCCATCGCCGCCATCGCCTACGCCGCCGCCGCCTTGGGCTGGCGAGCGCGACTGCTCCCCGGCTGGGGCGACGATGAAGTCGCGGCACTGCTGGGCTTGAATCGGGCGGAAGATTTCGCGGATGCCGAACCGGAAAATCCCGAGGTCGCGCTGTGGGTGGGGCCCGAACCGCCGCCCACGGCTTTGTCACCCGCTGCGCTGGCGCGTGGCCTCTCTTTCGTTGGTCGTGCCAACCGCCTGAGTCATTCCCATGTCGAGTGGCCCGGTATCGAGGACGTCAACCGTGCCACCCATCGGCCCAGGGCCATCCCGCTGCCCGCCTTCCAGCCAGGGTCCCATCCCCCCTTGGCCGCAACCGATTGCCAAGCCAGCGCCGCGACCCTGATCCGCCAACGGCGCAGCGCGGTGGCTTATGACGGAGTGACCCCCTTGCCCGCCGCGCGCTGGTTCGCGATGTTGGACGCGCTGCTGCCGCGCCCGAATACGCCGCCGCTCGATGCCTGGCCGTGGCCGCCGCGCGTGCATCCGCTGCTGTTCGCGCATCGCATCGCAGGCGTGCCACCCGGTCTCTATCTGCTGGCGCGGCAGCCGGAGGCGCTCGCGGCATTGCGTCAGGCGCTGGGGGGCGAATGGACCTGGACGAAGGTCGAGCAGGCGCCGGAGCATCTGCCCTTGTACCAAGTCGCCGTGGGCGACACCCGCGACGCGGCGCGCGTGATGGCCTGCCATCAAGACATCGCCGCCGATTCCTGCTTCGCGGTCGGCTTTCTGACCGCCTTCGCCGGTCCGCTGCAGGGCGCGCCCTGGGTGTACCGGGAATTGTTCTGGGAAACGGGACTCCTGGGACAGATTCTCTATCTGGAGGCGGAAGCCGCTGGCCTTCGCGCCACCGGTATCGGCTGTTTCTTCGACGACGCCGTGCATCGGCTCATGGGACTCGATGGCCTGGCCTGGCAGTCGCTTTACCATTTCACCGTCGGCGGACCGGTGGAGGACCGGCGGGTGCAAACCCAGCCGCCCTATGCTCATTTGCGCTGATTGACTCCTTGGCGGTCAGTGACGATTCAGGTCCCCCGCCATGCCCCTATTCCACCCCCAGCGCCTTGAACACCGCGTCCACCGGGTCCGCGTAGAAGGAGGTCTGGAATTTGGCGAAGAGTTCCCCGGGGATGGTGGCGATATCGCGCACGCTGGCCATGGGCAGCAGGATGCGCTTGCCGCCGGCGTCGAAGGTGACCTGCAGGCACTCGGCCAGGTTTTCCACCGGCACCAGGTTGCCGCCCAGGCTCATGTCGCCGAGGACCACCATCTGGCTCTGCACGGGCTTTTGCAGGATACCGGAGCAGAAGGCGATGAAGCCCGCCAGGGTCATGGCCTTGGTGGCGCCCGTGTTGTGCAGTTCGACGGTATGCAGGTGGTAGTCGTGATCACCCGCCTTGGCCGAGCCACTGACGCGGCTGATATTGGCCTTGAAGTAGTCGAAGGCCACCTTGACCGCCTCGCGGGCGGCGCTGTTTGAGCCCAGGCCGGAGACATTAAGCCTTCCGCCGCCGGCCGTGGTCTGGGTCTCCAGCCGATAGAGCCCCAGGTGGCCGCTGGCGCCGGTGGCGACGGTATGCAGCACGCCCGGATTCAGCGGACCGTCCGGGATCAGCTTGTCGCCCCCCTGCTCCGGCACGCTGATGAAGCGCTCGTCGCCCGTCTCCGGGTCGCGGTAGGAGAAGTGGACATCGAAGAACTCCATGCCGCCGATCTTCTTGAGCTGTTCCTTCACCCGCCGCCGTGACTCCAGGGCGTACTCCAGGCAACGGCGCACGGCCTCCTTGTCAGGGTCGCCCGCCGGGTAGAGCAACTTGAGCAGCCCCGAGACGGTGTGGCGCACGGCGATGGTGTCGCGCTGGTTGAGATCCCGCCCCAGCTTGAAGTGGCGGTCGATGGCATCCGCGAAGTTGCGCTTGCGCATCTCCCGCATGAATTCGGCCAGATAGTCGGTGATGAGCCCATAGCGGTTGGTGAAGAACTCCGGGCGCATCTTGGGCACTTCCCAGCCGGGGATGTAGGCGTGGAAGCGGTCGAAAAAGGCCGAATCGATCATGGCCTCCGGGAAGGGCGCCAGCAGGTGACTGGTCTTGACCAAGGTATCCACCGGCTGGTTGATATTGCCGACGAAGACCATGCTCGCCGAGGCCTGCACGGCGTCGCGGCCGCGGGCGAAAGAGCCGGAGGCCATGAAGTCCTTCATGATCTGCACGCCATCCTTGTCCTTGAAGGAGATCCCCGCCACCTCGTCGAAGGCCACCAGGTCCCACAGGCCCACCAGGCCGACGGTGCGGCGCGCCATGTTGTAGAAGAGGTTGGCCACCGTGGTCTGGCCACCGGAGATCAGAATGCTGTTGGGGCTGATCTCCTTGTAGATGTGGCTCTTGCCGGTGCCGCGCGGTCCCAGCTCGCAGCAGTTGTAGTTGTTCTCGACGAAGGGGACCATGCGCGCCAGCAGGTGCCACTTGACCCGCTCGCTCAAATTGGCCGGCTCCATGCCGGTGGAGCGGCACAGGACGTCGAGCCACTGGCCTTCCGTGAAGCCCCGGCGCCCCTCAAAAAAACCCTCCAGGTCCATATTGGGCATCTGGATCGGCTTGAGGTCGGCGATGGTGAAGGGCGAGCCCTTCCGCCCCTCCTCGTAGTAATAGTGGAGGGTGACGATGCACCAGATGCCCCCCACCAGCAGCTTCTCGAACTGCTTGACGAACTGGCCGGGAATCTCGGCGTCCTTGACCCCCAGGTTGGACAGCAGGGCCTCGTAGAGGTCGCGCTTCTCGTTGAGGCGCACCGTCACCTTGTCGATGACCTTGTAACTGCCGCGTTCCTTGATCTTGGACTTGACCTTCTCCGCCTCGTCCGGGCGCACATAGTTCTCGGCGAGGATGGTCTTCACCGTCCCGAGGCCGTCGCGGATGATGGCCTCGTCGTCGCTGGCGCAGTACATGCCGAGCAGGTACTCCAGGACGTACACGGGGACGTTGGCCCCTTCCTTGATCAGCTTGGTGAGGTCCTTGCGGACCACCTTGCCGGCGAAGTGCTGATTCAACAGCTCGTCGACGCCGTTGTCGCCGGTGGGGTTGGCGGCGGGGGAGGCGCTGGGATCGGACATTTCAGAAGTCATTGCCAAAGGCCAGGTCGATGGTGACGTCGTAGCGGGCTTCCTCCACGCCGGTCTCGGCGTCGCGGAGGATGAGCTGGCAGACCTGCTTGCTGGCGAAGGGCCGGCCCTCCAGGGTCAGGCTGAGGCTCTTCTGCCACTGGTTCATGTCGGTCGAGGCGCTGTCGAAGGTCAGGGTCTCGACATTGGAGACGGGGATGTCGCCGTCGTGGATGGCCACCTTGAGGGTCAAGGGCTTGACCCGTTCGCCCACCGGCTCGGTCTGGATGAGCTGGAAGCGGTGGCGGTTGGTGGTGATCCTGAAGTTGGTGCCGAGGACGCTGACGCCGACGGCGCGGGTCCTGGTCTTGGCGGCCTTGCCAACGTCCTTGACGTGGTGGACGCGGATCACCGGGACGACGATCTCCTGGGGCATGGCGCCGCCGTGGACGAAGCGCGCCCCACCGACGAAGTGGAAGCGGTTGGTGCCCTTGGGCACCCAGAATTCCATCCCGCCGCCGGCACCCGCCGTGATCGCGGTGAGGCCGTGATAGGCCTTGTCATTCTCTGGCAGGTTCCGCCCCAGCAGATAGCGCTTCTTCGCCAGCAGGGTGCCGGCGGGCTTCTCGCTCAGGCTGTTCTTATCCGTCTCCCCCGGCGGCGTCTCGCGGAACAGGAAGCCGTGGTCGGCGGTGATGAGCAGGTGATTGCCGTTGAGGCTGTTGACGATCTTGCTCACCAGGTCGGCCAGCTCCTCGATGGCCTTGCGCACCGCGCCGAAGGTCTGGTCCTCGGTGGCGGCGCTGTCGCCGACCGCATCAACCTGGTTGTGATAGACGTAAACCAGGCGGTAGGGCTTGATGAAGGCGCGCCCCTCGTCCTTCTTCATCGCCATGAAGGTCTCCGCCTTGACCGCCACGCCCGGCACGGCCTCCAGGACCTTCGCGCGTTGTTCCAGCGAGCCACACGGCAGA
>JBFZDM010000011.1:0-7314 GCA_041307365.1 Chromatiaceae bacterium
TTCAGTCCTCGAACAAAGGTAAGGTCGCTTGACCGTCGGCCGCCAGTTTGCGAGCCAGGGTGCGCGGCTTGAGCAGCTCATTCTGGGCCGTATCCCCCAAGGCATAGCGTAGCGCGACCCGCCAGCCCTTCTCGGTATCCCGGACGCCGCCGGTGGCAAGGGCCGTCATGCCGAACAGCCACCAGCGCTCCTCCGGGCGCAGCGCCAGCCAGTTGCGCAGGGCGATGCCGATCTTCTCCGGGTCCAGGTGTTCGATGGCCCAGGCCAGGACGCACAACTCCTTGCCGAGCAGTCGGTCGATGGGGTTTTCGCCCACCCGCCAGATTCCAGGGGCCAGGTTGTGCTCCGCCAGACGGGCGTTGAAGGCGCGCTGGACCTCGGCGCGGATAGCGGTCCAGCGGGGGCGTTCCAAAATTACGCGGTCGAGGACCTGCGCCCAGCCGCCTTCGCCAGCCAGGCCGCCCGAACTCATGCCGAGATGTTCGCGGATCAACACGGGCGCCGTGCCGCCACGTGGAATCTGGACCACGAAGTGATGCGGGTCGGAAGTCGCCGGCACGCCAAATCCGAGGGTCGGATGGGTGTAGGCGGGTTTTTTTCCGTTTGCCTGAGTCTCCGTCCGCGGACCCTGGCCCCTGGTGCCGTTCATTCGTCTCCCTGGATCACATCGCCTGGGGCGAGGGGAATCCCCGCCATCTCGGCGAACTCCTTGAGCGCATAGCCGTCGCCGAAGGTGACGCCGCCCCGGATCAGCACCTGGACCCCGGCCTGTTCGTCGCCAAGGGCCTGGCGGATACCGCGTATGGCGGTATCGATGGCGGCGGCATTCAAGGGGCGGTCGTTGAAGCGGATCTGTGCCGCGGTCTCGCCCTCGCCGATGAGGATCTGCACTCCGCGCAGCAGGATATCCGGCCGATCCTTGAAGCGCTGGATGAGGGCAAAGGCCCGGTCGGTGGTGTCCAGGGAGACCTTGGATTTGACCAGGTGGGCCGGCTTGGTGTCGTCGATGATGACGCGATCATCACCGTCCGCCGGGACCTGGATGCGGGCACTCTTTTCCACCTCGCCGGCCTTGGCGGCGATCAGGATGACACAGCCCTTGGCGGGTACCGTGAAAGGCTTGCCATAGCGGGTGCCCTCCTTGGGATTGGTCCCATCGAGGGTGTACCGCATCTCGGCGGCGGGGGTGCAGCGCAGTTCGACCTTGCGGGTGTCGGCGACCTTGCGGATCTCGTGACGGATGGTGAGGTCGGCGGCCCAGCGGGTTGGTTCGCCGATCCGGTACTTGCCGGTGCTGTCCACCGCGATGAAATACAGGGTTGCCTCGGTGGTGCGGAAGTCCTCGAGATCATTGACCTGTTCGTCCTGGTCGGACACGGCGGCGGTTTTCGCCACATAGACGCAGGGGCTATCGCCCGCGTTACGGGGGATCAGAGCCAGGCTGGTCTCGCCGGTCTCGCGGTGGGTGTTGACCAGGGTGACGTTGACCGAGGTCTGCTCGGGTGGGAAGGGCCCCTTCTCGATATGGCCCTCGGGGGTCTGGCGCCAGCGGCCCTGCTTGAGGGCCTCGTCGCGCAGGATCTCCAAGCCGCGGGCGCCCGGCAGCCAGGGCCAGGTGGGGTCGGTCTTGGCGCGCATGGCCAGATCGCGCCAGGGAACGCGGCGGTCCCTGGCGGGCCAGAGGTAGGTCTCGGCCATGGCCCAGTAGGCCGGCAACTCGTCCATCATGTCCAGGGCCAGCTTGTTGTCGCAGCGCCCGCTGGCCAGCAGCCGCTCGATCTGGGCCTCGGCGGCATGTTCGCCCTGGCCAAAGCTGAGGCCGTTGTCGATGGTGGCCATGACCAGCTCGCTATCGCCGCCGGGAAAGAAGAGCCGGTTGTAAGCGCCGGAAGCGGCCTTGGTAAAGCGCTCGGACAGTTCCTCGTACTTGTCGCGGGCCTCCTCGAAGAGGGTATCGCCGGGTTTGAGGTTGGCGTGGATCCTCTCGATGGCGTACAGCTCGCGCAGCCGGATCTCGACCTCGTTGGCCAGGTGACTGTCGTGGCCGGAGAGGATGAGGACGTTGTTCTTTTCCTGCTGAAACTCAAAGAAGTTACGGATCGCCTCCGGCGGGGTCCGGCCATCGGGCTGCACCACCAGCAGGACCCGGCCGCCGGAGAGCCGCACCTCGTCGAGGCGCGGCATGATCCGCACCTCCTGATAGGCCGCGCGGGACTTGCTCTGCGTCTGGAAGAGGCCGGTCAGGCGATTGATGAGGGCCTGTTCCAGCTTGGGGGCAGGGATCTGCTTGGCGTCGCGCTCGATGCGGCGGCCGAGGTTTTCGGTCTCCTTGAAGTAGAAGGCCTCGCCCTCGCGGTGCAGGTACCAGGCGCGATCGCGCAGGCGGTCCAGGCCGGCCAGGAACTCGTCGGCCTTGCGGTAGGGCGCGGCCAGGTACTCGATGATCTCGGCCTGGGTGAGTCCGGTGTGGGCGCCGACGGCGCGGGAAAGGGAGGCGGACAGGACCAGCTTGGCGACCTGCGCGGCGGCATCGCTGCCCAGATCGGCGTCGATTTCCTCGGCGCGGGCATTACCCTGGTCGGCGATGTCGTTGACCAGGGCAGGCAGCAGGGCCGGGTTGACGCGCTGGATCTCGTCGCGGACCTCGGTGTCGTTGAGATCCAGATGCTGGGTGCCGATCAGGAAGACGTCGTTGGCCGCCCGGTTCCAGACGCTGCGCAGCAGCCGGGCGGTGAACTGCATCAGGCCGCGGGTCTGGCGGAAACCCTCGTTCTCCTTGAACAGGGCCACCAGGTTCTTGAAGGAGGGGTGGAAGGGATAGGTGGCGCGGACCTCCTCGGCGACCTCCTCCATGGCGCGGGCGGTGATGTAGCCACCATCCTCGGCGGCCTTGACCTGCTCGGCGAAGGCCTCGGCCACGGCATCAATCAGGCGCGCGTCCGGTAGCTGGGTGAAGAGGCGTTTCTTCAGGATGGCGTAAATCTCGGTGCCGGCAAGCTGGACCGGGGTGATGATCTGGGCCTGCCGTCGGGACTCCTGCTGGAGGTTGGACATGATCCGCGCCAGGTCCCGGGTCTGGGTCTCGTAGCTACCCGAGAGGTTGGCGATGACCACGCAACAACGGGGCCGCTTGATGGCCGCGCTCAGTAGATTGCCCAGGCTGTAGGTCACCAGGTCGGCGAGGGAGCCCCTGCCGACGGCGCGGGTGTCGGCATTGAGCAAATAGGGCGGCAGCTCGTCGAGGAGGATCAGGGTCGGCTGGTCGCCGATAATCTCCAGCCACTTCTTCTCATCGACGCCCCGCGGGCCGTCGATCCAGTAGGGGCGGATCAGCTCGGCCTGGCCCAACTGTTCGGCGATCTCGCCCCAGATAAAGTGCTCCGGATCGTTGCGCCCGTTGAAGGCGGCGATACGGGCGGGGCCGAAGTCCAGGCGCTCCGCCAGATCGGCGGGGAGCACATCGGGACGCAAACCGGGGTGCTTGGCCAGAAGGCCGAGGGCCACCATGAGGTGGGTCTTGCCGCCACCCATGGCCTGGGCCAGCTCGAAGGCGGCCTGGTCGGACAGTCCAGCGAGGCGCAACAGGCCCTCGCGGAACAGGATCTCCATGCCCTGGGTGATATGGTTGCGGGCGAAAAATTCGCTGCCGTCGCCCTGGTCGCCGATGAGATCCCAGAGGTTCTCGATCGCTTCCGTCATCCGATAGTCTTGAACCATCGGATGGATCTTGCAGGTGTCGCGAACGGTTCCCAGCACGTCAGTCCCCCTGTTACTCACCCATCAAGCGCGCGGCGCGTCGCGCGGTGCCCCCCGGCGGCGCTCCCGTGTCATCGCCACTCACGCCCTCGAGGACTGTCCCCAGCCATGCCCGAGGGTGACATCCACGCCTGTAAGTGATGGTACACGATCAAGGATTAAGACAACACGGAATGACCGCGGCACCACCAAGGGTGCCTGCCGCCTCGCATGCCATTGCCCTTCGGGGGTTAGCCATCCGCGACAAGGTGTCGAGCTTGGCGGCCACGCCCCGTCAGGCGTCGAGAAGATCGGTGAGGATGGGGTTGTCCACATTCAGGTCACCCTCGTACCCAACGCGATTGCGCGGGTCGTGACAGCCAGACAGCGGGCGCCATACCTTCTGCACCAGGCCAGGGTGTGCGACTTTACGCGGAATTAAGGGAAGGGCTGGAACAGGCGCTCATGGAAGTTTTCCAGCAGTTCCTGGAATGGTTCGGGTTTGATGCTGGCCGACCCGCTAAAGGGTCGTTCCAGAGAGACAATAATCAGCAGTCCCAGCATCACGATGAGCATGATGCTTCCCGTGATCACCACCTGGACCCAGGCATGCTTGCTGGAGAAAAGTAGGGAGTAGGCCATGGTCGGCAAGGCGCCAATCAGCAATACCAACCAGAGGATGTCGTGGACTTTCATCTGGCTGTGCAGGATCCGCAGGCGGCGAGCACCGCTGAGTTCGTTCATCCTCGCCAGGATCTCAGTCATAAACGCCTCCTGGATCTTGGTCTCCGGCGTGAGGCCATAGGTCAGCCGCCACAACTGATCATAGGCGGCTTTAGTCTTCGGGTGGGCCTGGCCAAGTTCGGCCATCGCCGGCCATTCGTCGTCTATCACCGACTGGGTATAGGCGATCAAATCTTGGTGAAAGGTGTCGTGGAAGGTGGGCGGGAAGGCGAGTGAATCGCGCCACAGTTCGCTGAGGATGGTCGTCTCCTGCATGACGAGCCTTTCCGTTCCCGCGAAACGCTCCCAGTCAACAATGATGGTAAAGGCCAGCAGCACGCCGTAGATGAGGCCGTAGACGGCAAAGGTAAAACCGACCAGTTCGTTGTTCTCCTTGAAGGCAGGATGTGGCCAGATCCGTCGGACCTGCCTGACCGCCAGCCAGGGGACAAGCATGCTTATGGTCACGACGATGGCCATGCTCACCTCCAGCGGCCATTGCATAATCGCATCCATCATAGGGACGGGGACGTCAGGTAATCCAACACCAAGCCCATGAGCTGATTGGCGGCGACATAGTCCTCGGCGGCGACGGCGCGTATGGCCGCCTCGGTCTGGATCCAGGGGCCAGTGACCAGTTCGTCGCGACAGTGGTGGAGAATGGCCGCGGCGCTCTCCGGGGTGATTTCGAGATGGAACTGTAGGCCGATGACCTTCCGGCCGATCTGAAAGGCCTGGTTCGCGCAGGCGGTGCTGGACGCCAGGCGGATCGCGCCCGGCGGCAGGTCGAAAGTCTCCCCATGCCAGTGCAAGACCGGGCATTCGTCTGGAAATCGGAATGGATCGATGAGTCCGTGCTGATCATCCGCATGCGCCCGGACCGGGAACCAGCCGATCTCCTTCTCGGGGTTGGGATAGACGCGTGCCCCGAGTGCGCTGGCGATGAGTTGGGCACCCAGACAGACGCCCAAGACAGAGACCCCGCCCGCCACCAGCTCGCGCAGAAACGCCTTTTCGGCACGCAGCCAGGGCAGGTGGTCCTCGTCGTTGACGCTCATCGGCCCGCCCATGGCGATGACAAGGTCGATGCCCGCCGGGCTCGGCGGCGCGGCCTGCTCGTAAAAGCGAGTGTAACTCAGTGTCGCACCTCGCGCGGCCAGCCAGGACGCCATGGATCCGATATCTTCGAACGGGACATGTTGCAGGACGTGGACATGCATGTGCTCAAGCCTCCGTAGCATCCCGGACGCTCTGGAAAAGGTCGATGTCCCAGGCGACCAGATCGCGGCGGATGGCGGCGGCCCGGTTCTGGGGCAGGAGCCGGGCCAGGTCCACGCCGGTCAGGACGCCGGTCATCTCCCCCGGGGCGGACCAGGCATGCTGGAGGGCGTGCCAGGCGATGATGGCGGCGCCGATGCCAGTGGGATAGGCGATGTAGGTGGCGCCGGCATAGGGGGAGCCAAGGAGGCCCCGATAGCGGTGATAGCTCAGGCCCAGGGTCTCGATCACCGTCTGGCGGTCGTTGCGCACCGTCTCGGAGACACGGATCTCGGCGGAGGCGCAGAAGTGGGCGCGGCGGATGACGCCGGACCGCAGCAGGTCCTCGATTCGCCGGGGCCGCTGCATGCCGGGCAGGATGGCCCGCACCACGGCATCGACGGTCAGGTCGGGCCGGTCCGGCAGCGTCTGGCGGGAAAGGAGGTTGAGCTGATAGAGGGCCTTGACCAGTTCCACCTCGGAGCCGCCGGTATAGACACCCAGGGAAGGGATGTCGGGAAAGGCGCGATGCAGGGACAGCAGTTCTTCCTGGTAAAGGGGATACTGGCGTGTCGGCCTGGGTTCGTTCGGAAAGGCGTGATAACGGGCGGCGCCGAAGGGTTCCAGAACCCGCAGGCGACCATCGTCAATGATGCGCGGGCGCTCCGCCAGTTCTTCCAGGGCCACGACCGGCGACCAGGAGAAGACCACCGAATCGGCCTCGATGTCCTCCAGCAGATAGAGGTCCACGCTCTCGATCTCGAGTTCGTTGCGCCCCGCCCCCAGCAGGCCGTAGAGGCAGCGGCCGATCAGATAGTCCGTCACCCCCGGCGAGATGCCCTGATTGATAAAGGCGGCCAGTCCCCGTTCACGTAGGGCCTGGTCGTATTGATATTGAGGGAACTCCAGGGTGCGCTCGGTCTCCGCGTTATACATATCGGAGGCCAGATCCAGACAATGGGCGCCGACCCTCAGCCCGGTCTCGATGATGGGGCCGTTGAAAGCCGGGAGGGCCGCGTTTACCAGCAGGACCGCCCCAGTCAGGCGGGCCTCCTGGGCCGGATCCCCGGCCAGGACCGGGGCAAAATCCGGCAGGCCGATGAAGTCGATGCGGTCGAAGAAGCGCTCGGCGTGAAAGAGGGCGTCCCGCGCCCCTGCCGGATCAATGGTATAGACGACGAAGCGCACCGGCATACCGTCGCGCTCCGCCAACTCGGCCAGACAAATCAGCAGATTGGAACCGACGGCGCCGAGGCCGAAGAAGACAATCTTGAGAGTGGGCGAGGCATGGCTCGCCGGAGGGTCGGCTCGGGACATCGGATGGCGCCAGGGATTGCGGCCTTGCAGTGGGGGGATTCTACGCCCCGCTTTCGGAGAGTCGCAAGACGCCACGGCAGACGGCAAATCCCGGCACAAAAAACCCGCGCCATGCTGAAGGCATCCTCTTATACTCTTGGGCGATGGGCAGACGCGGATGTACGCCGGTCGCGGCCTTCTGCCCCAGGGTTTCTGGCCCAACGTCAGGCACGGGGATTCGGCGCCATCATGAAGGACTGGCTCAAACGTATTTCGCCCAGCAAGAGCGAGATCTCCAATCAC
>JBFZDM010000019.1:0-2579 GCA_041307365.1 Chromatiaceae bacterium
TCAGGTGGGCGCGAAACGCCGCCCGAATCGGGGCGCTCGGATGACGATCGGGGGGCTCTTGACGCGGCGCGAGGACGCCTGTCCGCCGCAAGTAGCCCAACAAAAAGGCCAGCATCCCACGATCGTGACGATGAGACTGATGGTGGCGATAACGCTCCACCAGGAAGGCGTCGAGGACGGCCTCATCCAGGTCAAGGATCCTGTGATCCGACGATTCTAGCCAGGCCCCTACCGCGGCGAACAACCGCAGGGCATAGTCTGATGTCGCGATCGCGTATCCGCGCTCGGAGAGCTCCCGGCTGAGCGCCTCGAGATGGGGCGCCAACAGGCCCACGTGCAACGTCTCCAACACGATCGGTCTGGTGTTGCGATGCTCGTTCATGATGTTTCCTCTGTGGCTGATCGGATGACTTGCCACTGAGAAACAATCAGAATAATGCCGGGCCGACAATCACGGACTCAGCAGTAACCTGCTGATCGACACAGAACTCAGCGCAGAAGGCTAAGACCAACCGGCATTATTCGGCACCCCGGATTATGGCGAATTGTGTGCGGCGAGATTGGTCGATTCTCCAATGCCGGGTAAACCTTGGTCGCGACCTCCACCGCCGCCGCCAACCTGAGGGAGACATTGGTGCGCGTCATCGTGCTCCCGTTGCGATTCGGCAGCAAGGGTGATCCGGCGTCGAGGTGTGGGTTATGCTTGATCCAAGCGCGGATCGCCTTGACCGTCGAGCGCCACAGCGGAACGCTACGCTGCTTGCGACCTTTGCCGTGCAAATGAACACACGCGGCGTGATCCTCTAGGACGACATCGCCGACCTTGATCTGTGTGATCTCGGACACGCGCGCGCCAGTGTTGTAGAGCATCTGGAAGAGGATGTGGTCGCGCTGGCCGATCCAGGTGGCAGGTGGTGCATCAATCACGGCGAGCATCTCCTCGGGGGACAAGTAGCTGAACATAGGACGCTCGAAGCGCTTCACGGGAATACCGAGAGCGCGTTCAACCACCTCGAGCGACGACACATCCCGGCGCCCGGCAAATTTCAGGAACGATCGCAGTGCCGCTAGCCCATCTTTAGCAGATTCCACCGCCCACTCTCCCCCATACCCCGGTTTTTCGCCGCGCTGGGGCGAGCGGGTCAATCTGTGTCAAGCACTTAGCGAGGACTGAATTCGTGTAGTGCCATAATATTCTATGGCCCTATTGCTCTACCCCGGCCGATTGTCTAAGATTCGGCCATGTATATCCGCCGCACCACCATCAAGAGCCGGGAGTCGGGCGAGCCCTATTACACCT
The DNA here is from genome assembly GCA_041307365.1 of Chromatiaceae bacterium. Taxonomy (GTDB): domain Bacteria; phylum Pseudomonadota; class Gammaproteobacteria; order Chromatiales; family Chromatiaceae; genus M0108. The sequence continues at coordinate 1,301 of JBFZDM010000019.1, forward strand.
ACCGCCTGGTCGAGTCGGTGCGCACCGGGGCGGGGGTCCGTCAGCACACGTTGCTCAATCTCGGGCGCCACTTCGAGGTGCCCCGCGCCCAATGGGCGCCGCTGGCCCAGCGCATCGAGGCACTGCTGGGAGGCCAGTTGGACCTGATCGCCGACGGCCTGGATGCGCAGTGGGAGGCGATGGCCCAACAGTATGCGGCGCGCATGGTCAGCCGCCGCGGCACGGTGGTTGAGGGGCAGGACGCCGCGGCGTCGGAGGGCGACTACCAGCGGGTGGACCTGGAACGGGTGGAGGTCATTCGACCGCGTAGCGTCGGGGCCGAGCATGTGGCGCTGGAGGCCCTGCGCCGGCTGGGTTTGGATCGCAAGTTGGAGGAGTTGGGGTTCAATCGCCACCAGTTGAGCGCCGCCATTGGGACCCTTGTCGGGCGCATGGTGCAGCCGGGCAGCGAGTTGGCGACCTACCAGTGGCTGCAACAGCGCAGTGGCCTTGGGGAATTGCTGGACTACGACTTCGGCACCCTGGATTTGATGCGCCTGTATCGGGTGAGCGACCAGCTCCTGGCCCATCGCGCGGCCCTGGAGGCCCATCTCTACCGCCAGGAGCGGGACCTGTTCGCGCTGGCCGAGACCATTACCCTGTACGACCTGACCAACACCTTCTGCGAGGGCACCGCCAGCGGCAACCCGCAGGCCAAGCGCGGGCATTCCAAGGAGAAGCGCACCGACTGCCCGTTGGTGACCTTGGCTCTGGTGCTGGACGCCAGCGGCTTTCCCAAACGCAGCGAGGTCTTTGCGGGCAACGTCAGCGAGCCCAAGACCTTGGAGAAGATGTTGGGGCATCTCGCGCTCGCCCCCGGCGCCGTGGCGCCGACGGTGGTGCTCGATGCCGGGATTGCCACCGCGGAGAACCTCGCCTGGCTCACCGAACAGGGTTACCGCTATCTGGTCGTCAGCCGGGAGCGCCACCAGCAGTTTGATGCCGAGGCCGCCGTCCTGATTCGCGCGGAAGGCAACACGCAGATTCGCGCCCAGCGCGTGGTCGATGAGGTCACCGGGGAGGTGCGCCTGTATTGCCACTCCACCGGGCGCGAGGCCAAGGAGCGGGGCATCGAACAGCGCTTCTCCAGCCGCCTGGAGGCCGATCTTCAGTACTTGGCCGAGGGCCTGGTCCTGCCCCGCCGGGTGAAGAACTACGACAAAGTCCTCACCCGCATCGGGCGGCTGCGCCAGCGCTACTCACGGGTGGCCCGCTACTACGACATCCGCCTCGAACAGGA
>JBFZDM010000043.1:0-3110 GCA_041307365.1 Chromatiaceae bacterium
GGGGCCCCTTGATGGAAACGACATACTCCCGTACGGCGTCCAGGGTCTCCGCCGGCAACCAGACATCATCGCCATAAATCCGGGTGGATTTTTCGCCGGCATAGATCTCCATCCACTGAATTTGGCGGGTGCCGTCGTAGGCCTTGGACACGGCTGCATCTACCACCTTCATCATGACGGGGGAGATATCGACGCCCGTGCCGTCGCCCTCTATATAGGGGATGATGGGCTTGTTGGGGACCAGGAGGGCATAATTGTCATCGACCTGGATCTTTTCGCCGGTGGCGGGGATCTGGATTTTGTCGTAGGCCATGTTATGTGTCTCTTTAGGGATGAAAATTGAGGGTAGTTGTCTAGCACCCGTGTGGGCACTTGCTTGCGTCGAGCCCCTATTACGCATCAGCAATTCCAATTTTGAGCTTGGCGGCGGCTCAGGGGACTTCTCCGATCCCAACATACCAAGTCCAAGGAGCTTTTCGGACCGGAAACCGGTTCGTCGACCCCCCTTTTGAGGCCCGCACGGTCAGGGACAGGCTCGCCACACCGGGGCAGGTATACTCCAAGACCTTCCCCTTGCCGCCCTTGACGCCCATGATCGAGAGCATTTTCAGAATGACGTCCATGGCCTCGAGCTGGAACAGGCACATGGTCCCGGTAGCATCCTGGGTGAATGCCTCGTCGACCCGGATCGTCGCCACCTCGCCCGGCGGGGGCAATCCGCCATTTCCAACCAGGTGCCTGGAAAATATCTTTTCTGTCAGATTCATCGCTGTCATTGGTTATCTTTCAGGTTTTCTCTCACAGGTCGCTCCCATGATCGGCACTGGCGGCGATGGATCGCTCGGCGGTGCCGTCGGTCTGCCGCGGTCAGATTCGCAGCAGGTAGTAGACGCTGAGGAGCGTACCCGCCGCCGCGATGCCGTAGCCGACCACCGCCACGGCCCCGTCCGCCCGGAGCCCCAGGCCATGCAACGCGGTGCGCAGCCGATGGGCGGCATGCCACAGACACAGGGTGATGACGCCGAACACCACGAGCTTGCCGAGCCAACCGCCGGCGAAGGTGCGCATGTCCTCGTAGCTCAGCGACGCCGGGACCTGCCCATAGCCGGCCATGAGCGTGATCAGCACCAGCGCCGGCAGCACGAAGGCGGCGACGGTGCCACCGGCGGCGAACAGACTCCAGACCAGGGGTTTGTTGGATCTAGCCACCGTTGAATACCCCCGCGACGAACAGGATGAACAGGGAGAGCGCGATCCAGACGACATAATGACCGCCGACGATAATGCCCCCGGGCAAGAACGCCTCGCCGATCTGCACCGGCATCGCCTTTGGCGTCACGCCGAACCAGGAAACGGTGTGGAACAGGGTGACGGCGAGCACCAGCCAATGCAGGCCCAGCGACAAGGGGCTGCCCAGGCTTGTTAGAAAAGCCTGATAGGCCTCGGGGCCAGCGGCGAGCGCCTTGACTCCCCACAGCAGCAGCAAGGCGTAGCCGCCGATGAAGATGGAGCTGAGCTCCTGGGCCATATGCACCCGGTCGCGCCGGCGGGTCAGATACCAGGTGGTCCGCGCGACCTCCCGGACGAATGGCTTTGGCAGGGATTTATCGATCATGTCTTTTTCCTCCCCAACCCCAGGTGGTCCAGATACCAACCGATGGTGCTCCCGATCTTCATCTGCTGGATGGCCCCGGCCGGGTCCACGTGTTTAGGACACACCAGGGAGCAGGCGTCGGCAAAGGCGCAGTCCCAGATCCCGATATTGCTGGCCACCACCTCTTCGCGTTCCTCCCGGCCCTGATCGCGGGAGTCCAGGTTGTATCTGTGCGCCAGGGCAAGGGCGGCAGGCCCGAGGAACTCGGGAATCAGCGCGTATTGAGGACAGGCTGAATAGCAGCAACAGCAGTTGATGCAGTGGGTATATTGCATGAATCGTGCGAGCTGAGCCGGTGTCTGCAGATGCTCCCCCTGATCGAGGGCGCGTTCTTCCTTGCGAATGATGTAGGGCTTGACCCGCTGGAGTTTCTCCATAAAGTCATCGAGTATCACCACCAGATCCCGCTCGATGGGGAAGTTCGCAAGGGGCTCGATGCGGATCTTGCCCTCGGGCAGATCGCGCAGAAAGGTCTTGCAGGACAGCCGTGGCTCCCCATCGATCATCATGCCGCAACTGCCGCACACCGCCATGTGGCAGGACCAGCGATAACTGAGGGTACTGTCCAGGTGGTCCTTGACGTAATTGATGGCATCCAGCACCACCCAATCCTCCTCGCAGGGGATCCGGTAGTCCTGGAACCAGGGCGCCTGGTCGGTCTCCGGGCGATAGCGCAGGATCGCCAGCTCGATCGTCTTGTAGCTCATACGCCACCTCCGTAGATCCGCTCGCCGGGGGGCGAGCGGGTGATGACCACGTCCAGGTAGTCGATGCGCGGATCGGCGCCGCCGTTGTAGTAGGCCAGCGAGTGCTTGAGGAATTGCGCATCGTCGCGGGCGGTGTAATCGAGACGCTGGTGCGAGCCCCGTGACTCCTTGCGCCGCAAGGCCGAATGGGCGATGGCATGGGCGGCCTCGAGCATGGAGCCCACCTCCAGCGTATAGATCAGATGGGTGTTGAAGACGTTGCTCTTGTCCTCCAGGTGCACCCGGGCATAGCGATCACGCAGTTCCGCGAGCTTGTTGCAACTGACCTGAAGCGATGCCTCGGTGCGGTAGATACCGGCACCGGCCTCCATGGTAGCGTTCATTTCCTTGCGCAGCCCGGCGACGCGCTCTGCGCCGTCTTCCCGCAAGAACAGATCGGCTAGGCGCTGGCGGGCCTCCCCGGCACGTTTAAGCACCGCGGACTCGCTCACGGGAGGGCTCGCCGCGCGCGCAAGCTGCGCGGCATGGCGGCCGGCCCGTCCGCCGAACACCAGCAACTCGGTGAGGGAGTTCGAGCCCAATCGGTTGGCGCCGTTGATGCTGACGCAGGCGCACTCCCCCGCCGCGAACAGCCCCGGCAGGGGCGTGGCGGCATCGATATCCGTGTGAATGCCACCCATCATGTAGTGGACCACCGGACGCACCGGCACCAGTTCATGCACCGGGTCCGCGCCCACATAACTGGTGGC
>JBFZDM010000059.1:0-4179 GCA_041307365.1 Chromatiaceae bacterium
GCGAGTTGACCAGCAGCCAGGCCGCCAGGCCCCAGATCGGTTTTGATCGCTTCATCCCGCTTGACTGGGCGGCCGGCGCGCTCAGGGTCCGCGCGGGGATGGAGAGCGTCAGCACTCTGGATGCCCGCTTGGTTGCCGGGGGGCTCGGGACACCATCCAGGAAGAAGAACCGCAGCCTACTAAACGGCTTATGGATGGATCCGCCCAGAGACCTTGCGCCCTTCGCGGATCGGGGTGTCGAGCTATGGAAGGGAGACCCAGAGGTACCCATCCAAGCCCTGTGCTGGGGCATGGCCATCGCGACCTATCCCTTCTTCGGCAAGTTCGCCGAACTGATCGGCCGCCTAACCTCCATCCAAGGCGACTGCACCGCCATAGAGATCCACCGGCGCATGGCCGAGACCTACGGGGAGCGCGAGGGAATCCGCCGCGCCACCAATCGGGTCATCCAGACTCAGGCGAACTGGTCCGCCTGCGAACGCCTGGACAAGGCCCGGCGCATCGTCCGGCAGCCGCCCGCGCCCATCTCCCACGACGTATTGACCGCCTGGCTCGTCGAGGCGGCAATCCGCTGCGCCGGGAAACCCCTGTCAGTGACCTCGCTCCAATCCTCCGCCGTGCTCTACCCGTTTCGGCTGGATCGGTCGCTCACCTTCGTGATTTCCAGGAGCCCCGCCCTCGAACTGCGCTCCGAGGGGTCTGGCTTACCCCTTGCGGCGATTAAGCCTACCGCCGGGTCCATTCCCTGCGCGTCCAGCTCAAGGTCCAGGGTATCGCCCTGAGCTGGGCGGGCCTACGCAACCAACTCTTCAGGCTGCCAGCCCCTTCATCTGCAGTTCCTTGAGCCGGTCGCGGACCGCCGCCGCCTTTTCGAACTCCAGGTCCTTGGCGTAGCCGTACATCTCCTTCTCCAGGGCCTTGATTTTGCGCGCCATCTGGGCGGGGGTGAGGTTGGCGTACTCGGCTGTCTCTTCCGCTACCTTGGCATATTCCCGGGCCGTCCGGGGTCCGCCCGGCGTTGCCCCCTCCAGAATATCGGCGATCGCCTTGTGGATGGTCTGGGGCGTGATGCCGTGGAGGGCGTTGAATTCGGTCTGCTTGGCGCGGCGGCGCTCGGTCTCGCCGATGGCGCGCTCCATGGAACCCGTTATCTTGTCGGCGTAAAGGATGGCCTTGCCGTTGACGTTGCGGGCGGCGCGGCCCATGGTCTGAATCAGCGAGCCCTCGGAGCGCAGGAAGCCCTCCTTGTCGGCATCCAGGATGGCCACCAGCGAGACCTCGGGCATGTCCAGCCCCTCGCGCAGCAGGTTGATGCCCACCAGCACATCGAACTCGCCCAGACGAAGGTCGCGGATGATCTCCACCCGCTCGACCGTGTCGATATCCGAGTGCAGGTAACGGACCCGCACCCCATGGTCGTTCAGGTAATCGGTCAGATCCTCGGCCATGCGCTTGGTCAGGGTGGTGACCAGGACCCGCTCGTCGTGGCGGACACGCGCCCGAATCTCGGACAGTAGATCGTCCACCTGGCTCAGGGCCGGGCGGACCTCCACCGCCGGATCCACCAATCCCGTGGGCCGCACCACCTGCTCGACGATGGCCCCTGAGTGCTGGATTTCGTAGTCGCGCGGGGTGGCGGAGACATAGATGGTCTGTGGCTGGCGCCCCTGGAACTCCTCGAAGCGCAGGGGTCGATTGTCCAGGGCCGAAGGCAGGCGGAAGCCGTATTCCACCAGGTTCTCCTTGCGCGAGCGATCACCCTTGTACATGCCGCCGAGCTGGGGCACGGTGACATGGCTCTCGTCGATGATGAGCAGGGCCTTGTCGGGCAGATAGTCGTAGAGGGTGGGCGGCGGCTCGCCGGACCCGCGCCCCGACAGATAGCGGGAATAGTTCTCGATGCCGGAGCAGTAACCGACCTCAACCATCATCTCCAGGTCGAAGAGGGTGCGCTGCTCCAGGCGCTGGGCCTCCACCAGTTTGTCATGGTCACGCAGCCAGGTCAGGCGATCCTTGAGTTCCACCTTGATCTGGTCCACCGCCGCCAGGACGGTCTCCCGCGGCGTGGCGTAATGGGTCTTGGGGAAGACGGTATAGCGGGCGACCTTGCGCAGCACCTCGCCGGTGAGGGGATCGAAGACCGCCAGGGACTCGATCTCGTCGTCGAAGAGGGTGATCCGCAGGGCCTCCTCGTCTGACTCCGCCGGGTGGATGTCGATGACATCGCCCCGCACGCGGAAGGTGCCCCGGTGCAGTTCCACTTCGTTACGCTTGTACTGCAGGTCCGCCAACCGGCGCAGGATGGCGCGCTGATCCACCGGGTCGCCCCGCGTCAGGTGCAGCACCATCCGCAAGTAGGCGTCCGGGTCCCCCAGGCCGTAAATGGAAGAGACGGTGGCGACGATGATGACATCCGGCCGCTCCAGGAGCGCCTTGGTGGCCGAGAGGCGCATCTGCTCGATGTGCTCGTTGATGGAGGCATCCTTCTCGATGTAAGTGTCCGAGGAGGGGACATAGGCCTCCGGCTGGTAGTAATCGTAGTAGGAGACGAAATACTCCACCGCGTTGCGGGGGAAAAAGTCGCGCATCTCCCCGTAGAGCTGGGCCGCCAGGGTCTTGTTTGGCGCCAGCACCAGGGCCGGGCGCTGCAATTCGTGGATGACGTTGGCGACGGTGAAGGTCTTCCCCGAGCCCGTCACCCCGAGCAGGGTCATGCCCGCCTCGCCATCCCGCAGCCCCTCGACCAGGCGGCGGATGGCCTCCGGCTGATCGCCGGCGGGACGGAATTGCGAAACCAGTTCGAAGGACCTTTCCTGGGGCTTGCTCATATAGCGGCGGATGGGTTGGCGAGGAGGTGGGGTGGGCCGCGAAAGGCGGTGAATCTCCGTGCCGGAAGAGGCGCGTTTCGCTATTATTGGGAGCCCCGCCCGCGATTGCCAGGGCGCCAAGTCTTCACCACAGGTCAAGAATCGAGAACAGGACCGATGAGCAGCAAACTTTCCGCCCGCGTACAAGCCGTCAAGCCCTCGGCGACCCTCGCCATCACCGCCCGCGCCAAGGCGTTGCGCGCCGCTGGCAAGGACGTCGTCGGTCTGGGTGCTGGCGAACCGGACTTCGATACCCCGGATCACATCAAGGATGCCGCCATCAAGGCCATCAAGGACGGCTTCACCAAATATACGCCGGTGGAAGGCACCCTCGAACTGAGGCGCGCCATCATCGACAAGTTCAAGCGCGAGAACGGGTTTGACTACCAGCCGGAGGAGATCCTGGTCTCCTGCGGCGGCAAGCAGAGCTTCTATAACCTGGCGCAGGCCATCCTGGACCCCGGCGACGAGGTCATCATCCCCGCCCCCTACTGGGTCTCCTACCCTGACATGTCCATTCTCGCCGGTGGCGTGCCCGTCATCGTCGATGCGGGGGCGGACCAGAGCTTCAAGATTACCCCGGCCCAACTCGAGGCCGCCCTGACCGAGCGCACCGCCCTGGTCGTCATCAACAGCCCCTCCAACCCCACCGGCATGTCTTACAGCCGTGCCGAACTGGAAGGCCTGGGCGAGGTGCTGCGCCGGCATCCCAAGGCCGTGATCGCCACCGACGATATGTACGAGCACATCCGCTGGAGCAGCGAGCCCTTCGTCAACATCCTCAACGCCTGCCCAGACCTGGCCCCGCGCACCCTGGTCCTCAACGGCGTCTCCAAGGCCTACTCCATGACCGGCTGGCGCATTGGCTACGCCGGTGGCCCGGCCGACATCATCAAGGCCATGAAGAAGATTCAGGGCCAGAGCACATCCAACCCCACCTCTATCTCCCAGGTCGCCGCCCAGGCCGCCCTCGAAGGGCCCCAGGACTGCATCGCCACCATGGGCGCCGCCTTCAAGGAGCGCCACGACTACGTGGTCGATCGCCTCAACGGCATGGCCGGTATCGAATGCCTGCCCACCGACGGCACCTTCTATGTCTTCCCCAAGGTCCAAGGCATGATCGACGCCATCAACGGCGTCAATGACGACCTTGAACTGGCCGAATACCTGATCGAACAGGCAGGCGTTGCCCTCGTCCCTGGCTCCGCCTTTGGTCTCGGCGGCCATGTCCGTATCTCCATCGCCACCAGCCGCGCCAACCTGGAAAAGGCTCTCGACCGCATCGCGGGCGTCATCGGCTGACCGGATGGCG
>JBFZDM010000066.1:0-5548 GCA_041307365.1 Chromatiaceae bacterium
TCCCCTTCACGGGTTGCCTTGAAGGCCTCCCAGGTCGGTTTGAAGGCGTCCGCCTTGGTGGCGTCGGGGCCACCGGCCATGGCGGCCAGGTTTGCATCCACGGCGTCGCTCGCGGTCTTGATCTGTTCCACGTAGCCGCTCTGCTTGGTGGCATCGGACTCATCGAGCAGGGTGACCAGGGCCGTGCGGGCCGCGGTCAGGTTGGCGCAGACGTCCGCTGGTGTCGCGGCCTGGGCTAGACCGGCGGCAAGGGTCAGGACTCCGGCCAGCATGGGAGTGTAGCGCATGATTGAGATTCTCCTAACGGTAAAGGTCTTGGTGTGTTGGTTTAACCCACGGGACTCCCGGGTCGTCCCGGCCAGCGGGCCTCTTGATGGTTAGATGTCTGGGTTGAAGACTCCTTAACCTAGGTCAAGTCGTGGCCTGGGCGATCATGGGGTCAGGGTGAAGGCCAGAGAGATGAGTCCGCCGATCAGCGTCAGCCAGATGAGGATCACCCAGCGCCAAGGGCCGTGTAGCCCATGGAGTCCCATGAAGAAATCACCCACCAGATGGCCCTTGAAGAGGGCGGAGGCGAGGACAAGCAGGGAGGCCGTTAGGCCGCTTAGCCCTAATTCGCCTACGGCGAAGGTGGCGAAGGTGAGGGCGATGAGGATCACATAGACCCGGGTGCAGGGGCGAAGGAAAGCGGATCTGGTGTTCATGGCCTTCAACGCATGACATAAACCAAGGGAAAGAGAATCAGCCAAAGCAGGTCCACCATGTGCCAATAAGAGGCCCCGGTTTCCACGCCGGTATGTTCCCGCTCGTCATAGCCCCCCTTGCGGGCCTTAAGGGCCACCGCCAGCAGGATCACCAGGCCGAGGATGACGTGCATGAAGTGGAAGAAGGTCAGAGACAGGTAAAACATGTAGAAGCGATTGGTGGACAGGGTGATGCCCTGGCCGAAATGATGGGCGTACTCAAAGCCCTTCACCCCCAGAAAGACCAGTCCCATGAGGATGGCCAGCCAGAGCCAGCGCGCGCAACGCAGGCTCTCGCCGACACGGATGGCGGCCACCGCCCGTACCACGAAGTAGCTGCTGGTGATCAGGGCCAGGGTGTTGATCAGGGCCGCGCCCCGATCCAGAGTGGCCTGATAGGTGTTGAACAAGTCGGGGTTGTTCATGCGGGTAAAGGCATAGGCCGCGAAGAAGACGGCAAAGACCGACAGTTCCGCCAGGATGAAGATCCAGATCGCCAGATCGCCGGGAGGGTAGCGAGGTTCCACCGTCGCGCTTACTGCCTTGCTCATCGGGGATGACTCGGGGTTGAACTACAATAAAATCAATTTATGTCTGTTTTCACGGGCTGGCCTTGATCGAGGTCAAATGGGCCCAGTTAAGGCGGATTTACGATCCCTCCCAGGCCCCAACCGCGGGCAGGCTTGATCTGGGTCAAGGGCGAAGGGAGAGGATGCCTTTAGCTTGCTCCCATGCCAGCCACCGTCAGGCCATCCATCCCGGGTGACGTGGTGGCCCGAGTGCCTTCGCCAGAAGGCTCTGACTTGAGTTCAACTTCCTGGTTATGGGAGATAGGCCATGCCTCTAGGCTTGAACAAGGTTATTGGATGGACGGCCGGTATCGGGGCCGTCCTCGTGATCCTTTCCGGGGCCAGTTTGGCGGCCTTGGCGGCCCGCCCATTGTTCCCTGATCCACCTGGGATTGCGTCGGGGGTGTCCGAGGATAGAGCCGCCGCCCTGCGTCATTTCCTGACCCAGGATTGTGGTTCCTGCCATGGGCTTACCTTGGGTGGTGGCCTGGGTCCTCCCTTGCGGCGGGAACTGATGGTGGACAAACCCGTCCCCTATTTGGCTTACACCATAATGAACGGCCTGCATGGGACCGCCATGCCGCCCTGGTCGGCATTCCTTACGCCGGAAGAGGGGGAATGGCTGGCTCGCGAGCTTAAGGGGATGAACCCATGACCCAAGGCATGAAAACTGGCCTGAATCCAGGTTCTTCATCCGCGCCGGGCGCTGGATGCCGCAAGGGGTGGGGCTATCTGGCCGCCGCCCTGGCGCTGGCTGGCAACCTTGTTTTCGCCGCGCCGGGCCCGCGTGGTACCGGTGATCTTGGCATCGTCGTGGAACGTGGCGCCGGTTCCCTGCGCCTGATCGAGACCAGTGGCAACACCACCCTGGCCAGGATCGAGGGTCTGGGGGATCTGTCCCACGCCTCGGCGGTCTTCTCTCGCGATAGTCGTTATGCCTTTGTATTTGGCCGTGATGGAGGCCTCTCCAAGGTCGATCTGCTTGAAGGTCAAGTGGTCCGGCGTGTGGTACAGGCGGGCAACGCCATTGGTGGCGCCATTTCCCAGAATGGGCGGCTGGTGGCCGTTTCCAATTACGAACCCGGCGGGGTCAAGGTCTTCGACGCGGAGACCCTGGATCTGGTGGCCGATATCCCCGCCATTTACGAGGAAGGAAAGCCGGCGTCCAAGGTAGTCGGCCTGGTGGATGCACCGGGCAATCGCTTCGTCTTCAGCCTCTGGGATGGCGGCGAGATCTGGGTCGCCGACATGACGGACCCGGCCAAGCCCGGCATCACCCGCCACCGGGGCGTAGGCCGGCAGCCCTATGACGCCCTCATCACCCCCGACGGCCATTTTTATATCGCGGGCCTCTTTGGCGAGGATGGCATGGCCCTCCTGGACCTCTGGCACCCGGAGCAGGGGGTCAGACGCATCCTGCCGGGTTATGGCCGTGGCGAGGAGCCCTTGCCGGTGTACAAGATGCCTCATCTCGAGGGCTGGGCGGTGGCGGGGCGGCGCGTCTTCGTTCCGGCTATTGGCCGTCACGAGGTGCTGGTGATTGATCAGGATACCTGGGCGGAAGTAGGCCGGATCCCGGTGGCGGGCCAGCCCGTCTTTGTCATGGCCCGGCCGGATGGGCGTCAGATCTGGGTGAATTTTGCTCTGCCTGACAACGAGCATGTTCAGGTGATCGATGCCGAGACCCTGGCGGTCATCCACGAACTCAAGCCTGGCAAGGCGGTATTGCACATGGAGTTCGAGCCCAGGGGCGAGGAGGTCTGGATCTCGGTGCGGGACGAAGATCGCGTGGATGTCTATGACACCCAGACCTTCGCCCGGGTGGCCAGCATCCCGGCCGACAAACCAAGCGGCATCTTTCTCACGGATCGCGCGCACCGCATCGGACTATGAACAGCGCCAGGCTCCTGAATCGACTCGATGCCCTGGATCGCCGGCTGCTGGACGAGTTCCAGTCCGGCATCCCCTTGGCCCCCCGGCCCTACGCCCTGATGGCGGAGCGCCTGGGTATCGGCGAGGCCGAGGTCATCGACCGGTTGCGAAGCCTGACCGAGGCCGGCGCCGTCAGTCGGGTCGGCCCCGTCTTTCGGCCCAGGCAGGTGGGCGCCAGCACCCTGGCGGCCATGGCGGTGCCCCCCGGGCGGCTTGCCGCCGTGGCGGCCATGGTCAACACCTTTGCCGAGGTCAACCACAATTACGAACGGGAACACCGCTTCAATCTCTGGTTCGTCATCACGGCCCCGGACCAGGCGAGCCTGGAGCGGGTCCTCGACGAGATCCGACGCCGCGCCGGTCTGCCCGTGCTGAACCTGCCCATGCTGGCCGAATATCACATCGACCTGGGGTTTCAACTGCAATGGTCATGAATCACTCGGCCGGGGATCGCCTGGGCCAGAGCCGTGACACGGCCCTGATCCGGGCCATCCAGGGCGGCCTGCCCCTGGAGGAGCGGCCCTTCGCCATCATCGCCGCCGCCCTTGGCCTGGCGGAGGCCGAGGTCATCGCACGAATTCAGGACCTGATGGCCAGGGGCGCCATCAAGCGCCTGGGGGTGGTAGTGCGGCACCAGGAACTGGGCTACGGGGCCAATGCCATGGTGGTCTGGGATCTCCCGGACGAGGGCGTCGATGATCTCGGGCGGCGTATCGGCGACTTGCCCTTCGTCACCCTTAGCTACCGCCGGCCGCGGTGCCTGCCAGATTGGCCCTACAATCTCTTCACCATGATCCATGGCCGTGATCGCGAGGCGGTACTGGAGCAGGTGGAGACCATTAAGCACACCATGGACCTGGGTTCCGTGCCCAGCGCCGTGCTCTTCAGCGGCCAGCGCTTCAAGCAGAGGGGTGCCTATTACCGGACCGCCGCGCCTAACGGCGAGACCGGGGCGGTCGATATGGCCCAGGGGGCCGGCGTGGCTGGAGAGACAGGCATGGCGGGGGTGCCGGGAGTGGTTGGGGAAAAGCAGCCCCGACCACGCCAGGGGCTGGCCCGTCCCCTGGCCAAGCCCCTGCCAATCCCTGCCCTGGCCCTGGCCCTCGCCATGGTCGGTGAGTCCACGGCGTGAATTCCGACAAGGGGCGGCACGGGCGGCACGATACCCGGCCCATCGCCCTGGGGGCGCTGGAGCGGCGCTTTCTCAATCGCTATCAGGGCGGGTTTCCGCTCATTCAACGCCCCTTCGCGGCCGTTGCCAAGGAACTGGGGACAGACGAAGTGACTCTGATCGGGGTGGTCGGGGGGCTGCTGGCTAGCGGCATTCTCACCCGCTTCGGCCCCCTCTTCGACGCGGAGCGCCTTGGCGGGCGTTTCACCCTTGCCGCCATGGCGGTGCCCGAGAGCGCATTTGATCGGGTGGCGGCCCAACTCGCCGCCCTGCCCGAGGTCGCCCACAACTATCGGCGCGACCACGCCCTCAACATGTGGTTCGTGCTTGCCACCCCCAGCGAAGTGGCGCTCAGTGAGGTCCTGGATCATCTCAAGGCGGTGACGGGCCTGGAGGTCCTGGATTTTCCCAAGCTGGCCGAATACCACCTGGGCTTCTGGCTCCACCTCGAGGAGGATGGCGGCCTGGGCATGCGCCGCTGGCGGCGCGCCTCAACCGCCGAGCCCTCCGAATTGGATGACATGGACCGCGCCCTGGTGACCGCCACCCAAGGGGGCCTGCCCCTGGTGGCGGAGCCCTACGCCGAGATCGCCATCCGCCTCGGCCAGACCCCGGCGACTGTCCTGGAGCGACTGGAAGGAATGCTGGCGCAAGGGGCCATCCGCCGTATCGGGGCCGTGCCCAACCACTATCGACTGGGGTTACGGGGCAATGGTATGACGGTGTGGGACATCGATGACGAGGCCGTGGACCGTCTGGGGGGCGAGATCGGCGCCCTGGAGGGGGTGAGCCACTGTTATCGCCGCCCCCGCCGGCTCCCCCTCTGGCCTTATAACCTCTTTGCCATGCTCCATGGGCGTGATCGCGCCGAGGTTCTCGCCGCCGCCGTCCGCCTCGAGGCTCTGGTGGCTGGCCATTGCCGTGGTCACGCGGTGTTGTTCAGCGAGGGCATGCTGAAGAAGACCGGACTGCGCTTCAAACACCCGGATACCCCCTAGATGTTCAGGCTGAGCCGCTATCTCCAACTCCTCGCCGAACCCGGCCGCCTGGCCAAGGCGGCATCCGCGCCCCCGGCCGAACCCAGCGGACCCGTGGTGATCTGGAACCTGATCCGGCGCTGCAACCTCACCTGT
>JBFZDM010000072.1:0-3128 GCA_041307365.1 Chromatiaceae bacterium
GGGGGTCTTGGCGGCCGGCGTTCAGCGCGGAAGGGGCGACCAGGCCGGCTCGCGCACCTCGCCCAGGTCCTGGGACAGGCGCTGGCCGACGCGGCCGTCGGTGGAGACCAGGGCCAGTACGCCGCGGCCATTATATTGGGTGGCGTAAATTACCATGCTGCCATTCGGCGCGAAACTCGGCGACTCATCCAGTCCCCCCCGGCTGAGGAGGCGGGTGGCACCCGTGGTCAGGTCCATGAGGGCGATGCGGAACTGGTCATTGACGCGCGTCACCATCACCAGGGAACGGCCATCCGGGGTCAGCGAGGGGCGGCCATTATAGTCGTGCTTGAAGGTTACCCGCGTGGCCTCGCCGCCGGTGACCGGCATGCGGTAGATCTGCGGGTTGCCCCCACGCCCCGAGGTGAAGAAGATCTCCTGTCCATCCGGGCTCCAGGCCGGCTCGGTGTCGATACCGGGACTGTCGGTGAGGCGAGTCAGGGCGCGGGTGCTCAGGTCCAGAATATAGATCTCAGGATTACCGTCCCGGGAAAGGGTCATGGCCAGGCGGCCACCGTCCGGAGACCAGGCCGGAGAGCTGTTGAGCCCCGGATGGGAGGCCACCCGGTCGCGACGGCCCGAGGCCAGTTCCTGGACAAAAATGGCGGTCTGGCGGTTCTCGAAGGAGACATAGGCCAGACGGCGCCCGTCCGGGGACCAGGCCGGTGACAGAATGGGGTCCTTGGAGGAGACGATGGTCTGGGGGTTGAAACCGTCCGAGTCCGCCACCCTCAGCGTTACCTTCTGGCCATCGCCGCCCCATTCGCTGGTGACATAGGCGAGGCGACTGGTGAAGGCGCCAGGGGTGCCGGTGAGCTGTTCGTAGATGATATCGGCGATGCGATGAGCGGTGTGGCGCAGGTCCGCCGGGCTGCTGGGCAGGCTCATGTTAGCCAGTTGCTCGCCGCGATAAACATCGAAGAGGGCGAAATCCACCTCGTAGTAGCCGTCGGGCCGGCGCCTGACCTGGCCCACCACCAGGTTGTCCATGGCCAGCAGGCGCCAGTCGCGCAGATCGACCTGATCGGCTGCATAAGGCCGGGTCAGCATGTCCTGGGGCGGCATGGGCTTGAAGCGCCCGGTGCGCGCCAGATCATTGGCGATTACGTTGGCCAGATCCTCTGGGGGCACCCCGCCCCCTTCCACGCCGAAGGGGACCACCGCGATGGGCTGGGCCCCCTCCTGACCGCCGACGATCTCGATGGTCAAACGGGCCTGAGCGGTCCCGGCCAGGCCAGTCAGGATAATGAATAGGAAGCGCAGGAATATTTTCATGGTCACTAGAGGGTTGCTAGAGGATCGACGGAGGATCGCTGGAGGGACGATATTCATCTGTTTTCCGCCCTGAAGACGAGGTGGGCGTCGCGGAAACGCTCGAACAAGCGGCCGGAGGGCACGGGTAGGGGCGAGGCCTTGTACACGGCGGCGATCACGGAGCGATCATAGCCCGGATCGCCGCTGCCCTTGACTACCCGTACGCTGTTAGGCACCACGTCGCCGCTGGGCATGAGTTGGACCTCGACGGTGCAGGAAAGATCGCGCCGGCTACCGGCGGGGCGCAACCAGAACTGGCGGATGCGGCCATCGATGGCGGCGGCGTAATACTGGATGTCGCTTGGGGTGCTTTCGGTCGCCGGCTCGGATTCCTCCATCGCCAGGGCGGCGGCAAGCTCTTCCTCGCGGGCCTGCTGGGCGACCTCCTCGGCCTGGCGTTGTGCCTCCGCCTGGCGTTGCTCTTCCGCCTGACGCCGTTCTTCCGCCTGACGCCTGGCCGCCTCTTCCGCGAGCCGCTTTTCTTCCGCTTGCCGGCGCGCCTCGAGTTCGGCCTGGCGTCTTTCCTCCGCCTGGCGCTGTTCGTCAGCCTGACGCCGCTCCTCGGCCTGAAGGCGTTCTTGCTCAGCGCGCTGCCTGCTTTCCGCCTGGGCCTGAAGCTCCCGTTCGGCCTGGAGACGCGCTTCCAGCTCGGCCTGACGCTTGGCCTCGGTCTCGGCGAGCCGTTGCTGCTCCTCCTGACGCTTGGCCTCGCTCTCGGCAAGACGCCGCTGCTCTTCCTGGCGTTGGCGTTCCTCCTCGACTTGGCGGCGCTCGGCCTCTTCCTCCAGAACCCCTTGCTCGGCCTGCCGCTGTTGCTCCGCCGCCGCCTGGCCTTCCTGCTCCGCGCGGTTCTCGCGCTCTGATTCACCGATCGGGGCAGGAGCCAGGGCGGCGATATCGACGATGGTGGCCTGCACCACCTGGGGCTTGACCAGCCGATCGGAATCCAGGTCCCGCCAATCCAGGCCGGTCAGGGCGAGGACGGCCAGGATCAGGTGCAGCAGCAGGGCCGCGAGGAAGGCGCCAGGGTTGCGACGCGGCGTCTCCCACATGTCAAGGCTCTTGGCGTTCCGGCGGCACCGTGATCAGTCCCAGACTGGGCGCCCCGGCGGCCTGGGCCAGCACCATGGCCTGGACCACCTTGCCGTAATCCACGGCGGCATCACCCTTGACCAGGATGGGCAGATTGGGATTGTGCCGCAAGACGGTCCGCAGCCGGCCCTGCAGGGTGACGGCATCGACCGGCAGGTTGCGATCCTCCCCCACGTCCAGATAGAGGTCACCGAACTGGTCCACGGTGATGATGACCGGATCAAGAGTCTCGCTCGAAATGACCTCCGCCTCCGCCTGGGGCAGATCCACGTTCACGCCCTGGGTCATCAGGGGCGCGGTGACCATGAAGATCACGAGCAGCACCAGCATGACGTCGATATAGGGCACCACATTGATCTCGGCCATGGGCCGACGGCGCACGCGGGTCTTTCTCATTTTGGGATTCCCTCGCCTGTGGCGGGCTGAAAGTCAGCCCCGACCCTGGCGTTGCAGCAGGGTGGAGAATTCCTCCATGAATTCCTGGTAGCGGTTGTTGAGCCGCTCGACCCGATCGGAATAGCGGTTATAGGCTATGACCGCCGGGATGGCGGCGAAGAGGCCAATGGCGGTGGCCACCAGGGCCTCCGAGATGCCCGGCGCCACCAGGGCCAGGGTCGCTTGCTTAACGTTACCCAAGGCGTGGAAGGAGTGCATGATGCCCCAAACGGTACCAAATAGGCCAA
>JBFZDM010000077.1:0-5586 GCA_041307365.1 Chromatiaceae bacterium
CAGGAGGGCCTGGTCCTGGCCACCGGCGGCGGCTCCATCCTCCGGGATGTCAATCGCCAGAACCTGGCCGCCCGTGGCGTGGTGATCTATCTCCATTGCAGCCCCGAGCAGCAGTATGCCCGCACCAGCCGCGACCGCAACCGGCCCCTCCTCCACACGGAGGATCCCCTCGAACGCCTGCGCGGCCTCATGGCCGAGCGCGAACCCCTCTACCGTTCGGTGGCGGACCTGGTGGTCTCCACCGAGAAGCGCGGTACCGCCTCCGTGGTCAAGGAGATCCGTCGCCGTCTGGAGACGGAATTAGCCTGAAGCTCCAACCAGCCCACCCAAAGCCCATGACCAGAACCCTCCAAGTCGCCCTCGGCGCCCGTAGCTATCCCATCCATATCGGCCAGAACCTGCTCGCCGACCCGGGCTGGTACCAGCCTCACCTCCACGGGCGCCAGGTGATGATCGTCACCAACGAGACGGTGGCCCCCCTCTACCTGGCCCCGGTGGCACAGGCCCTGGCCGGCTACCAGGTGGCGCAAACCATCCTCCCTGACGGCGAGCAATTCAAAACCCTGGAGGTCTGGAACCGTATCTTCGACGGCCTCCTCGGCAACCGCTTCGGCCGGGACTGCACCCTGGTCGCCCTCGGCGGCGGGGTCGTGGGCGACATGGTCGGCTTCGCCGCCGCCTGCTATCAGCGAGGCGTCGCCTTCATCCAGGTCCCCACTACCTTGCTGGCCCAGGTTGATTCATCCGTCGGCGGCAAGACCGGCGTCAATCACCCCCTCGGCAAGAACATGATCGGCGCCTTCCATCAACCCCGAGCCGTCATTATCGACACCGATACCCTGAACACATTGCCGGAGCGGGAGATCGCCGCCGGCCTCGCCGAGGTCATCAAATACGGCCTCATCCGCGACCCGGAATTCTTCGCCTGGCTGGAGGCCAACATGGCCGCCCTCCTGACCCGCGATGGCAAGGCCCTGGCCCACGCCATCGAGCGCTCCTGCCACAACAAGGCCGAGGTGGTGGCGGCGGACGAACGGGAATCCGGCCAGCGCGCCTTGCTCAACCTCGGCCACACCTTTGGCCACGCCATCGAGACTGGCATGGGCTATGGCGCCTGGCTCCACGGCGAGGCCGTTGGCGCCGGCATCTGCATGGCCGCCGACCTCTCCCATCGCCTCGGCTGGCTTGACGCCGCCGCCCTGGCCCGCGCCCGCGCCCTCATCGCCGCCGCCGGCCTCCCCACGGACCCGCCGCCGGTCCTGGGCCCTCAACGCTTCCGCGAACTCATGGCCGTGGACAAAAAGGTCCAGGATGGCCGGCTACGCCTGGTCCTCCTCAAGGGCATTGGCGCCAGCCTGATCACTGGCGACTTCGATATGACCAAGCTGGAGGAGACCCTGAGCCAAGGCTGATCGCCGGGGGTGGCGAAGTGCCCGCATCTTCCGTCACGCCCCCATGACAGCTCCACCTCCCCCCAAGCAATTCCATGGACAATCCCATCACGACCTACCTTGCGCTCTCCCCGGCGCTGCGCAGCCTGGTGCTCCTGACCGCCGTCTATGGAGAGGGGATCTACCTTACCACCCTCAAAATGTTCCTGAAGGAACTGGGCTGGAAGGACGACGAGGGCCGGGCCTTTTATCCGCGGATTGATACCGCCACCAGCACGCGCCTCCTGAAGACAGGGCTCTGGATCGAGGATAAGGGTGCCCTGAGTTGTCATCCGGATCTGATCCAGCCCCTGATCCAGGAGGCCAGGGAGAGAGGGCTGCTGGAGCCGATCATCCAGGCGGCGGGTCGTGTCGCGCCATACAGGCACGGTGATTACGGCATCGCCGATCGGGAGTCCCAGCGCCGCTTTCTTCGCGAGATCCGCTTCGCCATGCTGCGGGACGATGGGATTCAGGTATTTCGGCTCCTGGGCATGGACAAGCCCGATTTCATCCAGGCCACCCCAAGGTTCGCGGCGGATCTCGGAAAAATCTATGGGGACAAGCTCGACCAGGCCTTGCCCGAGATCCAGTTCATGGCCCTGGACCCCCCCTTGGAAGAGGGCGACCTCCGGCTCACCGATCAGCGGGAGCAATATGCCCGCTTCGAGGCCCTCTTCGGAGCCATGGCCAATCCTTGCCCGGTAGTCGCCACCAGCCTGAGTAGGCGACGCCTGATGCGGGGCGCCTTCGATTCCGCCGCCAAACTGGCTCCTCCCGGCACCATCCTTGGCTCGATGGTGCATGGCGTCGCGGCCTTCATGGGCGGGAATGACGCCACGGCCATTACCCGCTTTCAGGAAGGGGTGGCCCTGCTCAAGAAGAGCGAGCGCAAACGCAGCATTCACATCCCTGGGCTGGCCGGCGTCTTCCACCTCCTCGCCCTATTGCGCGAGGGCTCCCCCGCCTCCATGGCCAGCCTGCGCATCCAGCTCGACGCCTCACACAAACCGCTGTATCAAGATGATTTTCAACGCTGTTTCGACATGCTGGGGACAATCCTGGGGGTGCTGCAAGGGGAGAGGGAATTCAATGGGAACCACCCCTACTTCACCCTGCACTTCGCCCAGAACCCCTGGCAGGAGCTGATCCAGTCTCTGTGCCTGCGGTGGCTGGGGGGCAAGCCCAGCGAGGACCGGTTGCAGCGGCTCAAACGCCACCAGCGGAGCGCAACCCAGGGCGGCTATCTCTGGTATGCCCGCGAGGCGGCCCTGCTCCTGAATGCCTGGGGCGATACGGCCCGCTATGGCTGTATCGACGCCCTGGCCACCCGGCCCCTCACCAACCTGCGCCAGCCCGAGGCGACCTGGGAGCGCACCCTGCGCGTGCTGCGGGAGATAGCGGCGCCGGCGGCCCCTGCCGGCCTGGCTCCCAAGGCGGCGGGCGAGAGCGAGCTGAGCATGGCCTGGGAACTGACCATCCTGAAAGAGGACCAGATCCTGTTCGAGCCCAAGGAACGCAAGCGCCGGGGCTCGGGCTGGACCAAGGGGCGGCCGGTGGCCCTCAAGCGGCTGCGTGAGGAACTCGACTCCTTCACCTATCTGACCCCGGCGGACCGGGCGATCTGCGGCTGCATCCATGCGGAGCAGACCGGCTGGGGCTGGGGCAGCTCCAAGACGGATTACCACCTAGACCCCCTCTGCGCCCTGCGCGCCGCCTTGGGCCACCCCTATCTGCAGACCCAAGCGGGTCCGGTCGAACTGGTCCAGGATCAGCCGCGCCTGCTGGTCTCGCGCTCCCAGGACGGCATCCACATCAGCCTGCACCCGCCCTGCGACAGGGATGCCAAGTATGCGGTGTCCCTGGAGGGCGGCCGGCTGCGCTTCTGCGAGTTCACATCCCAACACCAGCGCGCCGGGAGCCTTCTCGGCCGGGAGGGTCTCAAGGTCCCCAAGTCCGCCGAGACCCGGGTTCTGGAGACCATCACCGCCCTCGCCCCTATGATCACAGTCCACTCCGAGATTGGCGGCGAGGCCTTGGGCGAACTGGCCGGGGAGGTGGAGCGGGTGGATGCCGATCCCCGGCCACGGCTACAACTGCAGCCCTTGGGGGATGGCCTGCGCATCACCTGCCAGGTCAGACCCCTGGGCGACAAAGGGCCCGTTGCTCATCCAGGCGAGGGCGCGGCCTCCATCTTCAGCGAGATCGACGGTCGGCAACTCCATGCCCGGCGCGACCTCAAGGCCGAGCAAGCGGCGGCGGCACCGCTCTTCATCGCCTGTCCCGCGCTCGACCCCGAGGTCTGGGAATGGCCCCTGGACGAGCCGGAACTGGCCCTGGAAACCCTGGAGGCCCTGCAGGAGCTGGGCGACCAGATCATCCTGGAGTGGCCCCAGGGCAAGGCCCTGCGGCTGGCTGGCAACCCCGGCCTGAAAGGGATGCAGGTCCGGATCGGCACCCAGCGGGACTGGTTTGCCGTGTCCGGTGAGCTGACGCTGGACGACGGGCGGGTGATGGACATGGCCCGCCTCATCGAACTCCTGGGGGAGAAGCCCAGCCGCTTTGTCAAGATCGGGGAGGACGAATACCTGGCCCTGAGCCAGGAGTTGCGCAAGCGCCTGGACAGCATCCGCGCCCTACAGGATCGCGGCCGGGTCCACCCCCTGGCCGTTGGCCTGCTCGACGAAGCCCTGGACGGCCTCAAGGTCAGAACCGACAAGGCCTGGAAGGAGCGGCTGCAACGCCTGAGCGAGGCCCAATACCTGGTCCCCGAGATCCCCAGCACCCTCCAGGCGGAGTTGCGCGAGTACCAGGTCGAGGGTTTCCGCTGGCTCGGCCGCCTTGCCCACTGGGGCGCCGGAGCCTGCCTGGCGGACGACATGGGCCTGGGCAAGACGGTCCAGACCCTGGCCCTGCTTTTGAGCCGCGCCGCCGAGGGGCCGGCCCTGGTTCTGGCGCCCACCTCGGTCTGTTCCAACTGGATCGAGGAGGCCGGCCGCTTCGCCCCGACCCTCATCGCCCATCTCTTTGGCGGCGGGGACCGGGCGGCCCTGCTGAAGGGCCTGGGTCCCTTCGATCTGGTGATCTGCAGCTACGGCCTGCTCTGGACCGAATCCGAGGCCCTGGCCAAGGTGCAATGGCGCACCATCGTCGCCGACGAGGCCCAGGCCTTCAAGAATGCCCAAACCAAGCGCTCCAAGGCGGTGATGGACCTCAATGGCGACTTCCGCCTCATCACCACCGGCACCCCCATCGAGAACCACCTGGGGGAGCTGTGGAACCTGTTCCGCTTCATCAACCCGGGACTCCTGGGCAGTCAGGAGCAGTTCAACGGTCGCTTCGCCATCCCCATCGAGATGCGCAAGGATCGGGAGGCCAGCCGCCAGCTCAGGCGTTTGATCCGCCCCTTCATCCTGCGGCGGCTGAAGAGCGAGGTCCTGTCCGAATTGCCGGAGCGTACCGAGATCACCCTGCACGTGGAACTGAGCGAGCAGGAGCGCCTCTTCTATGAGGCCCTGCGCCGCTCCGCCCTGGATCGTATCAGCCAGGTTGGTGGCCAGGGGCCAGGCGACGCCCGTTTCCAGGTGCTCGCCGAGATCATGCGCCTGCGCCGTGCCTGCTGTAACCCCAGGCTGGTCATGCCGGAAAGCCCCATCCCCAGCGCCAAGCTCCAGGTCTTCGCCGAGGTCGTCGAGGAGTTGAGGGAGAACCGGCACAAGGCCCTGGTCTTCAGCCAGTTTGTCGATCACCTGAGCCTGGTACGCGAATGGCTCGACGGCGAAAAGATCCCCTATCAATACCTCGACGGCAGCACGCCTATAAAGCGCCGCCAGGAGGCAGTGACGGCCTTCCAGGCGGGCCGGGGTGACCTCTTCCTCATTAGCCTCAAGGCCGGCGGCGCCGGGCTCAATCTCACCGCCGCCGACTACGTCATCCACCTCGATCCCTGGTGGAACCCCGCCGTCGAGGATCAGGCCTCGGACCGCGCCCACCGCATCGGCCAGCAGCGCCCGGTGACCATCTACCGGCTGGTGGCCAAGGAAACCATCGAGGACAAGATCCTCGACCTGCACCGCCACAAGCGCGACCTGGCCGACTCCCTGCTGGAGGGCGCGGAGATGAGCGCCCGCATGGGTGTGGAGGAGATGATGGCCCT
>JBFZDM010000008.1:0-2903 GCA_041307365.1 Chromatiaceae bacterium
GTTGCTTTGGCATCCAGTCTCAGGGGGGCGTCACCAGCACGGGGCATGGCGCCTGTTCCATGATGCGTTCGGAGACGCTGCCCAGAAGCAGGCGGCCTAGGCCCGTGCGCTCATGCCTGCCAACGATGATGAGATCCACCAGGCGGCTGGATGCGGTCTCGATCACCACCTGATCGGGGGGACCCTCCGCCAGGATGGCTTCGTTATCAATCCCTGCTTCGGTCAGGGCGATCCTAAACTGTTCCAAGGCTGCATGGGCCTCGGCCTTGCGCTCGACACCATGGCTTGGGGTAATAGCAGAGACGAGGGTTACCGGGAGTTGACATGCCCTGGCCAGATCCAGAGCCATCCGCGCGGCCGCGGCGCTGGGGTCCGAGGAGTCAATCGCCACCAGGATACGCCGGCTCCAGATTTCCCCGGCGCGAGGGACCATCAGCACGGGGCAGGGGGCAAGGCCGGCGACATGAGCGGTGGCATGACCCACCAAGATGCGGGCCAGCCCGCGTGTGCCGCGCCGGCCAAGAACGATGAGATCGGGCTCGAGTTCCAACGCCGTGTTGATGATTTCCTGATGGGGCTGGTCGCCATAGACCAACTGGGTGGCGCAATCGATCCCCGCCGCTTCGGCGGCGGCGACCACGGCATCCAGGGTGGCTTGGGCCGTGCGCTCCATTTGCTCGCGCAGGCCATGGGTGCCAACCCCTTCCAAGTCTTGGGTGGAGAGGATGATGGTCATGGCGGTGAGCCGTGCGCCGCGGCGCTTGGCCAGGGCGATGGCAACCCGCTGAGCGCCGACGGAGAATTCGGAGCCGTCGGTAGCCATGAGGATGCTTTTCAGCTTTATAGCCACGATTCAGACCCCCTGTGCCAGGCGGTAGGCCACCATGCCCTTGATCAGGGCGAGGATGATGGTGAGGCCGCCAACCCCCAATGCCAGGACCAGAGTGGCGTCACCCAGTAGTTTCAGATAGCCGATGGTGGAATCCTGGATGGGCGCGATCAGACCCAGCGTGGAAAGATATCCCGGCACATAGAAAAAACGTGAAAACAGCATGATGACCATGATGAGGCCCATGACCAGTTTGACGAGGGAATCCTTGACGTAGGTCGTGCCAATGGCCCCGATCTGGATGCCGAACAGGGATCCCGCGAGGATGATCATGGCCAGGCGGATGTCCACTACCCCGTCTAAGGCGTAGAGGACGGTGCCGCCAAGTCCCATGACGAAGGCGATGACCAATTCGGTTGCGGTTGCCATCAGGGCCGGGGCGCCCAGGACATAGATCATGGCGGGGACGCCAATGAAGCCGCCCACCGCGATGGTGGCGGCCAGCATGCCGGTGGCAAAGCCGAGGGGAACAATAAAGAGCAGCGACACCTGGGCCTTGATGCTGGGGAAATAGACCATGGTGCCGGGGATGCGCACGGACTGGACCCAGCGCGCGAGGCGGCTGGCCTCATGGGGGGCTTCCGCCCCGGCCGCCTTTTCTTGCTGGAACATCCGGTAGGCGTCTCGCAGCACGAAGGTTCCCACCACGGCCAGGACGATCACGAAAACCACCGAAACGTAGAGACTGGTGCCGACGTCACCGTAAAGGTGCTTTATCCCGGTCATGACCTGCTTGCCGATGAGCATCCCCGCTTCGGCGATGACGCCCATGATCAGCCCCAGCTTGACGTCCACCTGGCCGTACTTGTGCCGTTTCATGGCGCCCACCAGGGACTTAGGGAATTTATGGCAGATGTTGGAGGCCACCGCCACGATACCTGGCACCCCTAGGGTCATCATGGCTGGGGTGAGCACGAAGGCCCCGCCGGAGCCGATAAAGCCCGAGACCATGCCGCCCACAAAACCCACTACGAAGAGGGCGAGGATGGAGTAGAGGTTGAGGTCGATGAACAGACTACTTTCCACTTTGTCGATCTCCTCGTTTAGTGTTTGCCGCCGGACTTGGCGGCCCGCAAGCCCAAGATCTCCCAGAAATAGCTCGTAAAGGCGCCATGGAAGTAGGAGAAAACGAAGGCCACCACGACGGGGATCAGGAACAGGGACTTGTGGTCCTTGGTCCGCTCTGCCCACTCGATGAAGAGGTCGGCGTTCAGGAAGAGCAGGGTATAGAGCAGAAGGCTGGCGATGCCGTAAAAGAGGGTGGCGGTGATGGGTTTTTTGGGGTGGGACATGCAAGAATCCTCGGGGGTCGGCGGCGTTGAATGGGCGTTAGCAAAAGGGGTGGGTCAGCAAGAAAGCTTCGTCACGTAGGGCTGTTTGGCCCATAAGGGAACTGTCGGATCGCTGACCATGACCACAGGAACGGGTGAATGGGCCGTGAAGAGGGTGCGTTTGCCCTGCACCAGGCAACGCACCGGGTCGTCGGGCGTGCCTGTGATCGCGAAGAGGACGCGGGAGCGGCGCTCCAGCACCCTCAGCACGGCGCGACGATTGACGGCGCTCAACTCCTCGGCCTCCGGGACCAGTCCCTTGAGCAGGGTCCGATGCGCCGCAAGCAACTCGTACAAGCCCAGGGGATCGGTGGTGAGGAACAGCAAATCCGCCTGGAGACGGCGGCAGACGCTGGCCGCGTATCCCAGGACGGGGGCAGGCAGGGTGGCGCCGACGCCCAGGGCGATAAGCCGCCGACCCGGGGTGGGGCAGGTAGGCGCGACTGAGGCGGGGCCGGGATGAAGGGCAGCCTCCATGCGATAGCGCCCGCTGACCTCGCCGGCGTTTGCCATGCCAAGGGCGGAGAAGGCTTGCTTGATCTGGTCGGTAAGGCTGACCACTAGGAACTCCGGTGAAGGATGCGAACCCGATCTCGCGTTCGCCTCTTGCTGTGTTTCACCTGAAGTTTGCAAATCTCATGCCCGCCTTCGTCTTGTATATAACTAAATGATTTAATACATAT
>JBFZDM010000102.1:0-10902 GCA_041307365.1 Chromatiaceae bacterium
CTGGGTCAGATGGGCGCACTCCCGCCGCCATTCTTCCTCCATCATGCGCGGCAGCCGGTAAATGACGACATTGAGAAAACTCCCCACCGCCAGGGCAAATAGGCCGACGGTTGTGTACAACAGGAGCGGAGTCTGCAGCAAGAGATCGAGGGCTGACATGGGCTTGCTTCACACCACCGCCGCCATCTTGAAGATGGGCAGGTACATGGCCACCACCAGGCTGCCGACCAGGCCGCCGATGACGACCATGATGAGGGGTTCAAGCAGACTACTTAAGGCATCGACGGCGTTATCCACTTCCTCCTCGAAGAAGTCCGCTACCTTGGAGAGCATGTCGTCGAGGGAACCGGCTTCCTCGCCGATGGCCGTCATCTGGATGACCAGATGGGGAAAGAGGTGGGCCTGGCGCATGGACATGTGAAGTGATTGGCCGCTGGCCACCTGCTCGCGCATCTGGCGGACGGCCTCGGCATAGACCACGCTGCCGGTCGCGCCAGCCACTGATCCGAGGGCCTCCACCAAGGGTACGCCGGCGGCAAACATGGTCGCGAGGGTACGGGCGAAGCGGGCGACGGCTGCCTTATGGAGGATTGGGCCTAGGATGGGCAACTTAAGCAGGGTCCGGTCCAGCACTTCGCGGAACCTGGCCGACCGCCTGAAGGCCGCGGCGATGCCGTAGCCGGCCCCGCCGAGGGCTATGGCAAGGGACCACCACCAGTCGCGCATGAAGTCCGAGACACTGATCACCAGCAGGGTAAAGGGCGGCAGGTCGGAGCCAAAGTTGGCGAAGAGCCCTTTGAACTGGGGAATCACGAACAGCATGATGACGACGGTCACTACGATGGCGATGATGATGACCGCCGCCGGGTATAGGAGGGCCTTCTTGATCTTGCCCTTGATGCTCTCCGTCTTTTCCTTGTAGGTGGCAATCTTGTCCAGCATGGTGTCGAGTACGCCGGCCTGCTCGCCGGCCTGGACCAGGTTGCAGAAGAGGGCGTCGAACTGGAGCGGGTGCTTGGCCAGAGCCAGGGTGAGGGCGGTGCCGCTCTGGATGTCGTTCTTGACGGCAAGGACCAGGTTCCGCATCGCCTGCTTGTCGTGGCCCCGGCCCACTATGTCGAAGGCCTGCACCAGGGGTACGCCGGCGGAAATCATGGTGGCGAGTTGGCGGCTGAAGATACTGATGTCCTTGCTCGTGATCCTCTTGTTGCCGCCCCCCGGACCCCTGGACTTCTTGTGTACCTTGGTGGGGGTGATGCCCTGGCGGCGCAGATCGGCGCGCACCGCCGCCTCGTCGGCGCCCGGCCTCTTGCCCTTGACACGCTGGCCACGCCGGTCCCTGCCCTCCCAGGCGAAGAGCGGATGCTTGTCTGGTTCTGGCCTTTTGGTCGGTGCCGTCGCCATTGCCCTCATTCCTTGGTCACGCGGTTGATTTCCTCAAGGCTGGTGATGCCGGACTTGACCTTGCGCAAGCCGGATTGGCGCAGGTCGAGGATGCCCTCGGCGCGGGCCTGATCCCCGAGCTGGATGGCATTACCGTCTTCCATGATGAGGCGGCCCATGGCCTCGGAGACGGGCATCACCTGATAGATGCCGATACGGCCGCGATAGCCCTGGTAGCAATGTTCGCAGCCCACGGGCCTATAGAGGGAGATGCCGGCGCCGATCTCTTCCTGGGTGAAGCCCTCTTCAAGCAAGGCCTGGTGGGGGATCTTGTCCGGCTTCCGGCAGTGACGGCAGAGGCGCCGGACCAAGCGCTGGGCCATGATGAGCAGGACCGAGGAGGCGATGTTGAAGGGAGCGACACCCATGTTGGCCAGGCGGGTCAGGCTCTGGGGGGCATCGTTGGTGTGTAGGGTCGAGAGCACCAGGTGGCCAGTCTGGGCCGCCTTGACGGCGATCTCCGCCGTCTCCAGGTCGCGGATCTCTCCGACCATGATGATATCCGGATCCTGGCGCAGGAAGGCGCGCAGGGCGGCCGCAAAGGTCAGGCCCGTCCTGAGGTTCATGTTGACCTGGTTGATGCCGGGCACCTGGATCTCCACCGGGTCCTCGACCGTGGAGATGTTCACCTCCGGCTGGTTGAGGATGTTGAGACCCGTATAGAGGGAGACTGTCTTGCCCGAGCCGGTGGGGCCGGTGACCAGGATGATGCCATAGGGCTTGTGGATGGCGGCGAGGAAGGCCCTCTTCTGCTCCTCGTCGAAGCCGAGTTCCTCCACCCCCACCAGGGTCGCCTCCGTCTCCAGGATACGCAGTACCACCTTCTCGCCATGGAGGGTGGGCAGGGTGTTGACGCGAAAGTCGATGTCGCGGGCGCCGCTGAGCTTGAGCTTGATGCGGCCGTCCTGGGGGACACGCCGCTCGGCGATGTTCATGCGCGACATAACCTTGAGACGGGCCACCAGGCGGTGCGAGATATTAACGGGTGGCGAGGCGATCTCGTGCAGCATCCCGTCCTGGCGAAAGCGGATGCGAAAGCTCTTCTCGTAGGGTTCAAAATGGATGTCGGAGGCGCCGCTGGAGATGGCATCGACCAGAATCTTGTTGACGTAGCGCACCACGGGGGCATCATCGACATTGAGCTCGTTGTCGGCGACCGTGCCTTTCTCGGCGTCCGTGATGTCGAGATTGACCAGTTCCGTCTCCATGATACTGCTCATGGTGGCGTCCTGGGCCTCGTTGGCGCGATTGATGGCGCGCTCGATGGCGGCCGCCAGCTTGTCCTCCTCCACCAGCACCGCCTCCGTGGTCAGGCCGGTGTTGAAGCGGATCTCGTCCAGGGCCATGTGGTTGGTCGGGTCGGAGAGGGCGACGAAGAGGCGGTTGCCGCGACGGTGGATGGGCAGGGCGCGGTGCTTGCGGACCAGCTTTTCGTTGACCAGGTCCAGGGGCAGATTGGCTGGATTGACGGCATTCAGGTCCAGCAGAGGGACGCCGAGTTCCTCGCAGGTGACCAGGGCAATACGGCGGCTGTCGAGAATCTTTTCCTCGACCAGGTGCTGGACAAAGGGTTTGCCGCGCTTGGCGGCCTCGGCGAGGGCGCTCAGGGCCCGGGCCTCCGTGAGCAGACTCTCGCGGATGAGGCAGGAGGCCAGTCCCGACAATTGGATGGCGCTGGGTGTGGTGGCCATGGGGCTTTGCTGGCTCTGGTTGCGTCTGGCCCTGATTTCTAAACTCTATGAAGGCTAGGGTTCTCTGACTTCGCCATGCCAGGTCGGGGTCTGGTTTCCCCCCGCGGGAGCGTCAAGGGTCGGGAGCCTGATGCCGGGACCCCAAGAGGATTGATCGTCACCCGCCCAGACCCCGACCCTGCCCTGTCGTAAATCGTCAACGATTGACTGAAAAGGCAAGGCGCACGTTGTTGGCCACCAGGCCATTGTCCTTCTGCTCGCTCTCGTTGAGGTAGAACTCCAGGACCGTGTCCCGGTTCATGAGCATATCCTCGCTAACCTCGTCCGCCACCTCGTTGGCGTGGCAGAAGACGCTGGTGTAGGGCGAGCCCTCGTCCCGGGGGTCCGTGATCCAGAGGTTGGGAGAGATCTGATTCATAAAACGCAGGAAGCCGTAACCCTTGTCCGGGAACCACTTGGTGCAGACGCCACGCACGCAGGAACCGGGTTTGCCCCATTCGTTGCGGGGTTCATAGGAGATGGGCAGGAGTTCCGGGATCATGTAGCCGGAGTAGTAGGTGTCCACCTCCTGCTGCAATTGGCGCGAGACATTTTTGAAGCCGATCAACTCAACGCGACAGCCAGTGTTCTGGAGGGCATTGACCACCTGCAGGAAATCACCGTCACCGGTGACCAGCAGGACCTGGTCGAGCTTGCCAGCCTGGAGCATGGCGTCCACCGCCATATCGAGGTCGGCGTTGGCCTTGGTGGTGACATTGCCGTTCTCGTCCGTGTAGCGGCGCACATACTTGACGGTGATCTTCCAGCCGAAGTCACGCACCATTTGCTGATAGGCGCGCGATTTTTTTGCGTATTCCTGATCCTCCCGGGCGCGCTCGAGATCGAAGGCCAGGTAGGTATTGAGGCGCTGCAGGGTGCCGCTCTCGCGGGCGGCAAAGCGGCGCAGGACGTCGTAACGCATCTGATAGCCGCCATTGTAACGGACATTTTCGGCATCGACGAAGACGCCGACTCGCATGGATGAAATCAAAATAACAACCTCTCGAAACACAAAGCGGCGGGGTGCCGCCGGCATCCCCGCCGTTCAAACAGACTAATTACGGATTCCTGGTAAATAAGCGCTAGGCTCTCCCAATTGGAGCCCGGGGGTCGACGCCTGGGGCCGTGGCGGTCAAGCCGCCACGGCTCGCCCGCCGGCCCTACTGGTTGACCCGATTCTCGATCAGATCGTTGACCACCGTTGGATCGGCCAGGGTCGAAGTATCGCCCAGGCTGTCGATCTCGTTGGCGGCGATCTTGCGCAGGATGCGGCGCATGATCTTGCCGGAGCGGGTCTTGGGCAGGCCCGGCGCCCACTGGATGAGGTCGACGATGGCGATGGGGCCGATCTCGCCGCGCACCATGGCGACCAGTTCCTTCTTCAGCGCGTCGGTGGGCTCGACGCCGGCCATGGGGGTGACGTAGGCGTAGATGCCCTGACCCTTGATGTCGTGCGGGTAGCCTACCACCGCCGCCTCGGCCACCTGCGGGTGCAGCACCAGGGCGGACTCGATCTCGGCGGTGCCCAGGCGGTGACCGGAGACGTTGAGGACGTCATCGATGCGGCCCGTGATCCAGTAATAGCCATCCTCGTCGCGGCGAGCACCGTCGCCGGTGAAGTACTTGCCGGGATACTGCCGGAAGTAGGTGTCGATGTAGCGCTGGTGATCGCCATAGACGGTGCGCATCTGTGCCGGCCAGGGCTGGGTGATGACCAGGGCGCCTTCGCCGGCGCCCAGAATGGGAGTGCCTTCCGCCGGGTCCACCAGGGCCGGGACCACGCCGAAGAAGGGACGGGTGGCCGAACCGGGCTTAAGGGGGGTTGCGCCGGGCAGGGGTGTGATCAGATGGCCGCCGGTCTCGGTCTGCCACCAGGTATCAACGATGGGGCAGCGCGCGTCACCCACCACGCGGTAGTACCACTCCCAGGCTTCCGGGTTGATGGGCTCGCCGACGGAGCCGAGGATGCGCAGGCTCTTGCGGGAGGTTGTCTTCACCGGGCCTTCACCGGCGCGCATCAGGGAGCGGATGGCGGTGGGGGCCGTGTAGAAGATGTTGACCTGGTGCTTGTCAACCACCTGCCAGAAGCGCGACATATCCGGGTAGTTGGGAATGCCCTCGAACATCAGGGATGTGGCGCCGTTGGCCAGAGGGCCGTAAACGATGTAGGTATGGCCCGTGACCCAGCCGACGTCGGCGGTGCACCAGTAGATCTCGCCTTCCTGGTAATCGAAGGTGTACTTGTGGGTCATGGCGGCGAAGACCAGATAGCCGCCCGTGGTGTGCAGGGCGCCCTTGGGCTTGCCGGTGGAGCCTGAGGTGTAAAGGATGAAGAGAGGGTCTTCCGCGTCCATGGGCTCGGGCGCGCATTCGGTGGCGGCGCTGGCCAGGGCCTCGTGATACCAGACGTCCCGGCCCTCGGTCCAGGCGACGTTGCCACCGGTGCGCTTCACCACCAGCACGGTATCCACCCTCGGGCACTGGGCCAGGGCGGTGTCGGCGTTCTTCTTCAGGGGCACGTTGCGGCCACCGCGCACACTCTCGTCGGCGGTGATGAGTAGGCGGCAGTCGGAATCCAGGATACGGTCGCGCAGGCTGTCCGGGGAGAAGCCGCCGAAGACAATGGAGTGCACGGCCCCGACACGGGTACAGGCCAGCATGGCCACCGCCGCCTCGGGGATCATGGGTAAATAGATACAGACCCGGTCACCCTTCTTGACGCCCTTGGACTTGAGGACATTGGCAAGCTTGCAGACTTCGGCGTGCAGCTCGCGGTAGGTGATCTTCTTGTCTTCCGCCGGATTGTCGGCTTCCCAGATGATGGCGACCTGGTCGCCACGCGTATCCAGGTGACGGTCCAGACAGTTATAGGAGACATTGAGCTGACCACCCTCGAACCACTTGATGTAAAGATTTTCGGGGTCAAAGCTGTAATCCATTACCTTGTCGAACTTTTTGCTCCAGGTGACGAATTTTTCGGCCTGCTCGGCCCAGAAGCCGTTTGGGTCATCCACCGACTGCTGGTACATGGCGGCGTATTGTTCGGCGTTGATATGCGCCTTGGCGGCGATGGCGGCTGGAACGTCGTAGGTCTTGATTTCCGACATGGGAACCAATCTCCTGATCTGAGGGGTGAAATGAAATCCGCCGGCCTGATGGTAGGCCGGGCGAAAGAGCTAACTTCCGGCCATCGGCCAGTCCAGGGGGCCTGGCTGGCGACAGCCTTTGGCGCGACGAGCGCGCCTACTTCTTTTGCGTGGCGGATGGCCGGGCTAGCCCGGTCCCGCCGTCCTCGTTTCCCCCGACTCCTCTCGGATCGGCGGCCGGCTGTCGTGGACTTCCTCCCCGTGTCCCGTCGCGGGCGCGGGAATGCCTGATTGCTAAACAAGGCTGGGCACAAGTCTAACCCCTTGCCAGAGCCTTCGCCACAAGGATACCGTAATCGCCGTCCTTTCGATTCCACCCTGCCTGCTCTCAGGCAAGAAAGTCCCGCAGGGGGGCGCCCTTGCCGCTGTCGCGATAGGCCGCCTGGGCGAGAAATAGTTCGGCGGCGGCTAGGGCGTCGCTGAGGGCGTTGTGGGCGCCATAGCGGGGCAGGTTGTAGCGGGTGCCGAGGGCATGCAGGCGCAGGTCGGACCCCTTGAAGGCGATCTGGCGGCGCTCAAAGGTGCGCAGCGCCAGGATCTGGGTATCGACGATGGGTACTAGCAGGGACCCGCCGAGGATGCGCTTGCAGGCGAGGCTGATAAAGGTCTGCTCGATATGGGCATGGTGGGCGATCATGACCTTGCCGGCCAGGGTCTGGAGCAGCTCGGTCAGCACCTCCTCCAGGGGCTCGCCAGTGGCGGCCTGGTCATCCGTGATCTGGTGAATGACGGCGCTCGCCTCGGGAATGGCGCGGTCGGTGCGCACCAGCCGGTGGTGGGCGCTGTCGAGGTCGATGCGGTTGCCGTGAAGACTCACATAGCCAAAGCTGAGGATGTGGTCCCTCTTGCTGTCGAGTCCCGTGGTTTCCAGGTCGATGGCGAGGAAGTCCACCTGACGGTAATCGGTTGCTGGCGCGGGGAAGGGCGTCTCCAGGTAGTCCCGCAGGGGACCGGCTGGCGCCTTGCGCAGGCGCCAGCGGCGTTGTAGGTCCGGGAGCTGGGGCCAAATCATGGTCAGGTGAAGCGTCCGGCCTGATATCGCTGGCCCAGGGATTCCTGCATGGTGTTGATGAGGGAGAAGGTGTCCTTGAGGTGACCTCGCTCCAGTTGGGACAGGGTGTCCGGCGACAGAAAATTGTCCGCGCTCTCGCCTCGGCGCAATTGCTGCGTCTGGTGCCGCAGGCGCAGGGCGCCGATGAACTCCATGGCGTCGA
This sequence comes from Chromatiaceae bacterium, assembly GCA_041307365.1. Lineage (GTDB taxonomy): Bacteria > Pseudomonadota > Gammaproteobacteria > Chromatiales > Chromatiaceae > M0108. The sequence goes on from JBFZDM010000102.1 coordinate 7,534, forward strand.
TGAGGTTGGCGGCGCCTTCCTCGCTCACGGCCTTGGCCTTGGCGGCTTGCTCCAGGCGCTCGAGGGTGTTGATGGTGGCGATGCCGGCCCCCAGGGCATAGACTCGTGCCAGGTCGATGATGGGAACGGTGCCGCGGTGCTTGATATCCAGGGTATGGTCGTGGTCGCCGCCGCTGATGAGCACGAAGTTGCGGAAGAAACCCAAGGGTGGCCGGTGCTTGAGGGCGTTGGCCGCCATGTAGGCAATAAAGATGCGATTGGCGCGGCAAAGGTCGAGGACGTACTCGTGCAGTTCCTCGAACATGCCCTCCGGGTCATGGATCGCCCTCAGATCGAAGAAGACGCTGGAGAGCATCAGGGCCATGGGTTCCGGCTTCTCGATCCAGGTATTGAAATATTTGCGCCAGATGCGCAGGGGCTGGCGCCACTTGGGGTTGGTGGCCATGACATCGCCGGGGCAATAGACGTAGCCGCAGGCGTTGAGGCCGTCATTGACGATGCGCGCCAGGGCGGCGAAGTAGGCGTCGTCCTCCGGCTTCATGTGATCGGCGATGAGGAGGGCATTGTCCTGGTCTGAATGGGAGGACTGTTCGCGCCGGGCCTGGGAACCACCGGCCATCCAGGCGTAGGGCACCGGTGGCGGGCCCAGCTCTGACTCGGCTATCTCCAGCAGGCGCGATGTGATGGCGTCGGTGATGGCGCTGACGGCCTGGCCCACCTGATCCGCCGTGGCCCCGCCGTTGACGAGGTGGACTTGCAACTCCGGCACCTTGGCGCTGAGGGCGACCAGGCCGTCCAGGTCATTGGCCTTGTGGATGTCGCCGACCATGTACACCGAGTTGGCGCTCTGGAAGCGCACCAGGTCGGAGGTGGAAAGCATGCCCAGTACCCGGTCATCCTCCAGCACCGGTAGATGGTGGACGTTGAGCCGCGTCATGGTGATGAGGGCCTGGAAGGCCAGGGTGCCGCTGCTGATGGTGTGGAGATTGGAGCTCATGATGCGGCTGACGGGCTCCTCGAAGGAGAGACCGGCGGCGATGCAGCGGCTGCGCAGGTCCCGGTCCGTGATCATGCCCGCCAGGCGTTCGCCATCGAGGACGAAGAGTGAGGAGACACGGGCCTCGGTCATGATGCGGGCGGCCTCGCGGATGGAGGTCTCCGGGGTGGCGCCGATGACCTTGCGTCCGGCGACAAAATCCCGGATGTGCACCGTCATGAGGCTGCTGCCGCCGGCGGGCTCCTCCTGGATGATGTTCAGCGCCTTGCGTAACCGGTCGTGCATGGAGCGCTCGAAGTGGGTGGCGAAATCCGGGTAGGCCTTCCGCAGCTTGACGAGTTCATCGCAGGTTAGGAGGTAGCAGAGGGTATCCTCGGCCGTCGAGCCAGCGAGATTCAGGGCCGCATCGCCGGATTGGCAATCCATTACGCAGAGATCGCCTTCCGCCAGTTTGCTGGCGAGTTCGCCGCTGGCGTCGCGCAGTTCCACTGCGCCCCGGCGGATGATATAGAGGTAAGGCTTGTCCGCATCCTTGGGCGGGAGTTCGGAACCGCGCCGGAAATAGCGTACCGACAGCTTCTTGGGCAGGTAGTCCAATACGCTGTCGGGCAGCAGGTCAAAGGGGTGGTGAGAGGCCAGGAAATCGCGGATTTCGATCAACTCCACGTCCATCGTTCGAGTCCTTCAGGGTTGCGAAACGCTAACCATACACGAAGAAAACGAGGACGCGCATTGCCGCCGCTCAAGAAAAAGGCGGTCGCGCTCGGGAAGTGGGCTGGCCGGGAGACTAGCCCCGGCCAGCGCCATAAAAGCGCGAAAGGGTCCACCAGACCCCAGGTGATAGGTCTTCGGAGGACCCGAGGCCCATGGGGGCCTCGGCGGGCCGGATGCCCTGCCGCCCGCGCGGTTGGGACCCAGGCCTACAGGATTACCGGAGGGGTCAGCTTGCCCTGCCCGAGGGGATGGCCGGCCGGATCAGGGTTTTCCTTGGCGCCGCCGACTTGGCGGGGGCTCGGGTGGGGGTCGTGCCGCTGGCGTCGTCGCCGCCCTCGGTGGCGACCGTGTCAGTGGCTTCAGCCACGGCTGGCGGATCGAGATCACTCTCCTCTTCCGCCAGGGTCCTGGCCCGTTCCACGGCCTGGTGGGCCTTGTCTTCGGCCGCGTTCAGGCGATCCTGGGCCTGCCTGGCCTCCTTCAGGGCCCGCGCGGCCTCGCTCTGCTCCTTGGCGCTGGCCTGGGCCAGGGCTTGGGCGGTGCGTGCCTGGGCCTCGGCTGTTTTGGCCTGGGCGCGGGCCGTCTCGGCCTGGGCGGCGGCGGTCTCCGCCTGGGCGCGGGCCTCATGCTCCAACTGGGCCTGGGCGTCGGCGATCTTCTTGGCCGCCTGGGCCAGGATCTCCTGACGCGCCTGCTCTATCTCCTGCTCCGCCGCCTTGCGGATCGCGGCAGTCTCGGCCTGGGTTTCGGCCTTCATGCGCTCAACAAGGGCCTGGGCCTCCCGGCGTGCCGCTTTCGCCTGTTCCCTGGCCTCGGCGGCCTGTTTGAGGGCGTTCTGTACCTCCGCCTGGGCCTGGGCGGACTTGGCCTGGGCCTCCGCCTGGAGCTGGGCGGCCTGCGCCTCGACCTTGGCGACCTGGGCACGGGCGGTGGCCGTTTCCGCCTGGGCCTCCGCCTGGGCGCGGGCAACCTTTGCCTGGGCCTGGGCGACCTCGACCTGGGCCCTGGCGGCCTCCGCCAGTTCCTTGACCAGGGCTTCCAATTGCTTGATGGGCTTTTCGTTCGCGGACATGGGAATCTCCTCGTTGGGGCCGGCGCCATGGGGACAAGTCCCGTGCGCCGTCTTTTGGTTAGTCCGGCCTTTAGCCAAGGCCTCTGGCCGGAGGATGTATAAATGTTAAGGGATTATGACGGCATGATGGGGAAAAATCACGGCCTGATCGCCGCCAGATCGGGAATTCGACCTTGTTTCACCGTCCGTCGGGCCACCCCGGGGCCACTCCCGCGGACGAAGGCGCGGAGCGGGGCGGCGGCCTCGCCCAACCGCTAATGGCGGGCCCCGTGCATGATCCTTAGTGCCCCTGATCGTGCCTGATCCCCAGTGCCCCTGATCCCGGCTCCTGATCCCGGCGGCCTGGGGGTGTCAGGCTCAGGTCGGGGGCTCTCGAAAAAAACCCCGCCGAAGCGGGGTCAGGGCTTGGGGCATGGGGCCCTGGCGGGCCTGTCATGCCTTTTGCAATCCGGGCCTCTGAGTGCCCGGAGGTGTCCTTGGCGTCAGGCTTAGTGGCCAGTCGCCGCGCCGGCGCCCTTGGGCACGCGGATGTCCTCGACCAGGTGCTGGATGTGCTCCGGCGGTGGGGCGGTTACGCGGGAGACGA
>JBFZDM010000169.1:0-7438 GCA_041307365.1 Chromatiaceae bacterium
GCCACCATCACCGCGGGGGTCTGGATGCCGTCGGTGGCCAGGGCGGCAAGCAAGGCGGCGCGACCTTCGTCGTCGCCCGTGACCCCGGCGAGCTGGACCTCCAGCCCGAGGGCGGCCAGGTTGCGGGCGACATTGGCCCCGCCGCCGGCGGTCTCGCTCCGGCGCGCCAGCCGCACCACGGGCACCGGCGCCTCGGGGGAGATGCGCAGGACCTCCCCCCAGAGATAGCGGTCGAGCATGAGATCGCCAACAACCAGCACCCGGCGGGCCCCAAAGCCAGACCGCGCGGCCCGGAGGACGGCTTCGGGGTTTTCGAACATGGCGTGTCCTCAGGCGCTCGCGGCGGACGGGGCGAAGCGCGCCTCGACCAGGTCGCACAGAATATGGCCGGCAAGCAGGTGTACCTCCTGGATGCGCGCCGTGTTGTCCGCGGGCGCAACCAGACAGGCATCCACCAATCCCTTGAGTCGCCCGCCATCACGGCCGCTGAGACCGGCCGTGCCGACGCCCATGGCACGCGCCATTTCCATCGCCCGCAAGACATTGGGGCTGTTGCCGGAGGTGCTGATGCCGATGACCAGATCGCCGGGCCGGCAGAGGGCCTCGACCTGACGGGCGAAAATGCGCTCGAAGCCGTAATCGTTGCCGATTGCCGTCAGGGCGGAGCTGTCCGTCGTCAGAGCGATGGAGGCCAGGCCGGGCCGGTCGCGTTCGAAGCGCCCGACGAGTTCCGAGGCCAGGTGTTGGCTGTCCGCCGCGCTGCCGCCGTTGCCGAGCCAGAAGATGCGGCCACCGGCGGCCAGGCAGTCGATCATCAGGGCGGCGATGCCTTCGATATCCGCGCTAAGCTCGCGCAGCCGCTCGATGGCCTGCAAATGGTCGTCAATGTGGCGTTGGATCATGTCAACCGGAATAGCTGCGGCCAAGGCCTCCGGTGCCCAGAATATCGCGGGCGAAATAGTTCGCGCGCCCGGACGGGACCACGGTAACGCCGCCCTCGCTGACGTGAAAACGCTTGAGATCAGCCTCTGGATCGAGGCCGATGCAATCCCCGGCGGCGATTTGGTTATGACGATCCACGATGACCCGCCGCAGCCGTGCCCCCCGGCCCACCCGCACATAGTCCATGATGATGCAATCCTCGATCTCCACATCCTCCTCGATCACCGCCTCGCGTCGAATGATGGAATTGGTGATGCGGGCCCCCTCGTGGACTATGGTCGCCGCCCCCAACAGGGTATTGCGCAACTCCCCGCCCAGCACCCGCGCCACCGGGCCCTGGTAGCCACTGGAATAGATGGGCCACCGGGGGTTGAACAAATCGAAGATGGGCTCGGCGCCCAAGACGTCCTTGTGGGTCTCGAAATAGGCATCGATATTGCCCACGTCCCGCCAATAGACCTTCTGCTCGTAGGGCTTGATGCCGGGGATCTCATTGGTGGCGAAATCGTAGGCAAAGAGGCGGTGGGTGCGAAGCAGGCGCGGCAGGACATGGCCGCCGAAATCGGTCTCGCCATTGCGGCGGGCCACTTCCAGGGCGTCGAGAAGGACATCCGTCTTGAAGATGTAGTTGCCCATGGAGGCGAAGGCGTGTTCCGGGTCACCTGGCATGGCCGCCGGATTGGCCGGCTTCTCTTGAAAGGCCTCGATGCGCCCGTTGGGACCCGCGGCGATGACGCCAAAGCCACGCGCGTCGCCCAGGGGGACGGGCAGGGCGGCGATGGTGACATCCGCCTGATTCGCCTTGTGGAAATCCACCATCTGCTGGATGTCCATGCGGTAGATATGGTCGGCGCCGAACACGGCCACCAGGTCCGGGGCCTGTTCCTCGACCAGGTTGATGTTCTGATGAACCGCGTCCGCCGTGCCCTGGAACCAGTGCTCGCCGATCATCATCTGCGGCGGCACCACGGTCACGAACTGCTGCTGGAGCAGGGGGGAGATGGTCCAGGATTTGCGGACATGCTCGATGAGGGATTGGGATTTGTACTGGACCAGCAGGTAGATAGTGCTGATGTTGGAGTTGACCAGGTTGCTGAGGACGAAATCGACGATCCGGTAGCGTGCGCCGAAGGGCACCGAAGGCTTGGAACGGGCCGTGGTCAGAGGCTGGAGGCGGGAGCCCTGGCCGCCCGCCATGACGAACGCAATGATCCGGTCGGGTTTCATGTCTGCCTCCTCTTGCCCCCGGTGAAGGGGGGACTACATCATGGGGCGCGGTGGGCCGCGGGGGCTGGGGTACCGGATGTTCGACGTTTGCATGCCTCGGAGGAAAAGGGCCGTTGCCGCGCGCGCCGCCGAATCCTGGTATTGGCTTATTGTCCACCAGATTGGAGGCGGCGAAAACGCAGCAATTAAATTGGTTATACCCCTTGCAGGCAGTCTTTTTTCCTTTTCTTGCAGAGAATTAGCCTGAATGCCTCCCACCCGGCCGCGGAGGCTGGCCCGTCATGGACGGGAAAGCTCGCGACCAGGGGTATAAACTAGGCCCTTCGAGACCCCGGCACGGCCCTCAGGGCCTAGCCCAATCCCAAGCTGGAGTGATGGAGATGGCCGACTGGCCCCATGTACCGCGCCGACCTGTCCTGCTGATCATCCTCGATGGTTTCGGCGTCAACCCCGCCAAGGCGAACAACGCCGTTGCCTTGGCGCGTACGCCCAATCTCGACCGTTATTTTGCCAGCAACCCCCACACTACCTTGCAGGCTTCGGGTAGGGCCGTGGGCCTGCCGGATGGCCAGATGGGTAACTCCGAGGTGGGTCACATCACCCTCGGCTCCGGCTGCGTCATCCGTCAGGACCTGGTCCTCATCGACGATGCCATCGAGGACGGTTCCTTTTTCCATACCCCGGCCCTGATCGCCGCCGCCCGCCGCGCCAGGGAGCTGGGCAGGCCCCTGCACCTGCTGGGCCTGGTCTCCGACGGCGGCGTGCACAGCCATGTCAACCACTTGGTCGCTCTGATCGAAGTCTGTCGCCAGCAGGGAACGATCCCAGCGGTCCACATGATCACGGATGGCCGGGATACGCCGCCACGCCTAGCCCTGGACTATCTGCCCGAGGTCGAGCAGGCCCTGGTCGCCGCCGGCGGGCACATTGCCAGTGTCTCCGGCCGTTACTATGCCATGGACCGCGACAATCGCTGGGAGCGGACCGAGAAGGCTTGGCGCTGCCTGGTGGAGGGCATCGGCGAACAGGCCGCCTCGGCCCGGGAGGCCATCGAGCAGTCCTACGCCGCGGGTCAGGACGACGAGTTCATCCTGCCGACCCGTGTTGCCGCTGGCGCCTTGGTCGAGGAAGGCGATTGTCTCCTCTTCTTCAACTTCCGTAAGGACCGGCCGCGCCAGATACTCCGCGCCTTCTTCCAAGCCGATTTCGAGCCCTTCGATCGCGGGGCCTTCAAGCAGGCCCAGGTGACCTGCATGATGCGCTACGACAAGAGCTTCGGCCTGCCCTTCGCCTTTCGTCACGAATCGCCGGGCATCACCCTGGGCAAGATCTTGAGCGACGCGGGCATCCGCCAGTTCCATTGCGCCGAGACGGAGAAGTACCCCCACGTCACCTTCTACTTCAATGGCGGTCACGGCGAGCCCCTGCCGGGCGAGGAGCAACGCCTGATCCCCTCGCCAAGGGTGGCTACCTATGATCTGAAACCGGAGATGAGCGCCCCCGAGGTGGCATCGGTCGTGGTCGAGGCCCTGGGGCGCCAGGAATACCCCTTCATCGTCGTCAACTTCGCCAATGGCGACATGGTCGGCCACACGGCGGTGGGGGAGGCTGTCATCGCGGCGGTGGAGGCCCTGGACCTTCACGTCGGGCGGGTCTTGGACGCGGCGGTGGCGGCGGGTTATTCCGTCATCCTAACCGCCGATCACGGCAACTGCGACGAGATGGTGGACCCGGTCACGGGGACCCCCCATACCCAGCACACCCTCTACCCAGTGCCCTGCCTGGTCCTGGACGAGGTCCCCTGGAATCTCTCCATCGGCGCCGGACTGGACTGCATTGCCCCGACCGTGCTCGCCCTCATGGGCCTGCCCAGGCCAGCCGCCATGCAGGGCCACACCCTGCTGCTCTCGGTGGCCCGCAGTTGACCCGGTGTTTGCCCCTTCCCCGTACCGGCACCCCTGGCGGCCATCAGGGCGACCAAGATGCCACCGTGAATCCGGCTCGGCGGCCGGGCTGACCCGGGCGGGGGGACCAGGATGAGGGAATATCTCGCACTCCTGCGCGACGTCATCGACCAGGGCGTCGACCGCGCGGACCGCACCGGCGTCGGCACCCGGGCCCTGTTCGGTCGCCAGTTGCGCTTCGATCTCGCCGCGGGTTTCCCGCTGGTCACCACCAAGAAGATCCATTTGCGGAGCGTCATCTACGAACTGCTCTGGTTCCTGCTGGGCTCCACCGACAACAACTGGCTCAGGGAGCGCGGCGTCGGCATCTGGAACGAATGGGCGACGGAGGAGGGGGGGCTCGGCCCCATCTATGGTCGGCAGTGGCGGAGCTGGGCTTGTCCGGACGGCTCCACCCTCGACCAGATATCCCAGGTCCTGGCGGCCATCCGCGCCAACCCGGACTCGCGCCGCCTGGTGGTGTCGGCCTGGAATCCGGCGGACCTGCCCCTGGATGGCCTCTCGCCCCAGGAGAATGTCCGCCAGGGTCGCATGGCCCTGGCGCCCTGTCACTGCCTGTTCCAGTTCTTTGTCCAGGAGGGGCGCCTGTCCTGCCAGCTCTATCAGCGCAGCGCCGATCTCTTCCTGGGGGTGCCCTTCAACATCGCCAGTTATGCCCTGCTGACCCATATGATGGCCCAGCAATGCGATCTGGAGCCGGGAGATTTCGTCCATACCTTCGGCGATCTGCACCTTTACCGCAATCACCTCACCGAGGACATCGTCTTCGCCCAGCTCGCCCGCGAGCCCAGGCCCAGGCCACGACTAGTGATCAAGCGGCGTCCACCTAGCCTGTTCGACTACGAATTCGAGGACTTCGAGTTCCGCGGCTATGATCCCCATCCCCTCATTCGCGCCCCGATCGCCATCTAAGACCCCGGAGACCCAATCCGCGTGACCGAAGCCCTCATCGACTATGGCCTTTTCCTGGCCAAGACCCTGACGATCCTTATCAGCATCGGCCTCTTGCTGGCGGGGATCATCCGCGCCCGCAGGACGGGCCATCTGGACGGGGACCACCTGGAGGTGACCAGCCTCAACGACCGCTATCGGGAGCTGGCCCATCAACTACGCCGGGCCTCCAGTCCGAAAAAGACCTTTCTCAAGTCTCTCAAGGCGGACCGCAAGGCCGAGAAGGAGCGCGAAAAAAGTTTGAAAGAATCCCGCAACCGCCTCTTTGTGATCGACTTCAAGGGCGACATCAAGGCCACGGAATCTGGCGCCCTGCGCGAGGCCATCACGGGCATCCTCCTGGAGAAGCGCGAGGGCGACCGCGTCCTGATCCGGCTGGAAAACGCCGGCGGCCTGGTGACCGAACACGGCCTGGCCGCTTCCCAGTTGACCCGCCTGCGGGCCCGGGGGATCCCTTTGATCGTGGCGGTGGACAAGGTGGCGGCCAGCGGCGGCTATCTCATGGCGGTGGTCGCCGACCGCATCATCGCCGCCCCCTTCGCCGTGGTGGGCTCTATCGGCGTCGTCGCCCAGTTGCCCAATTTCCACCGGGTGCTGGAGCGGCATGGGGTGGACTACGAACTCCACACCGCCGGCGACTACAAACGCACCCTCACCCTCTTTGGCGAAAACACCGAGGCCGGACGGGAGAAGCTGCGTCAACAACTGGAAGAGACCCACGGACTTTTCAAGGATTTCATCCGCGACTACAGGCCCAGCCTGGACCTGGCCCAGGTCGCCACGGGCGAATACTGGCATGGCCGCCAGGCCCTGGCGTTAGGGCTGATCGACGAGATCAAGACCAGCGACGACTTCCTGCTGGAGGCCGCCGATACCGCCGATCTTTACAAAGTCAGCTATGCCACCCACAAGAAACCCCTGGACCGGCTGCTCTCCTCCCTGACCCAGGCGGCGCAGCGGTAGGCGCCTCCGCCCAGGGCCAGGTCGGGGTGGGACGGGCCACCCGGGATTGTCGTCCAGCTTTATTGGGTGGCGTACATACAGCCGGCTCTGTGTGGGTTATACTGGCATTCGAGTATCGACTTCACCGTCGTGCTTTTAGTGGCGTGAATAAAAAAACCAACTCTACAGAGGTAATGACAAATGAAGAAACCATCTACAATTGCCCTTCTTTGCACCCTTGCTTTGGCGCTGGTGGTGCTTACGGCTTGTAGCACCGCCTCGAAGCAGGAGCCGGCGCCAGCCGCCCCAGCCCCGATGCTTGAGCCTAAACCAGATCGCAACTAATAACTATCTGATTTAAATAGGATTTGCCGTCAACTTAAATTGAAAAATTCAGGTTGACGGCAAATGTCATGGGTGGGTTGACCCCACAGACGCGTCGTTCAGTCGACGCGTATCCGGGCTTTCAGTCCGTTGCTCGAACCCACCGGCTTTCAGCCGGTGGTTGTTTAGTCGCTATACTCGTCAGCCATACCGGTTTGGTTGGTTACGCCTCGTCACAGCCGATTATTGATGACGCTCAGGAATCATCAGTTTCGATGCCACTTCCACCAGAGTATGTGATCGATCGGGACGGGTCCGTAACGCTGCGAATCTGCTATAACTGGTCGTGTGCGCGCAGACAGACCATGACCTTCACTCCCAACGATATGGCCCTTGTAAAAAGGCATATGGCGCTTTGTCCGGGCACAAGTCTTCACGATAGATTGCAGCATGTGCGTATCGGCATTTGGCAAATGGAATTGTTGGCACAAAAGTATCAGCCTTTGTTGGCCAACGACCTTGCCATTAACGATTTTGATGAGGAAGTTGAGGGGCGGATGGATTGCATCGATAACACCAGCAATACCACTACTTATCTGCATATTCTCCGGGATATTCGGGAACTGGCCGGTTGGACGGTCTCATCGCCCAAAGTGCGCAGTCATTTAGATATCACCGCGGTTCACTGGACGGCCGTAATCATCGATACGGAAAGTGGACTTCCCTGGAGCGTTGACTCATGGTTTCGCCCGAACGGCCATCTGCCAATGGTCATGCCATTGCCGAGCTGGATCGACAAGAAGAAGGCATGGGAACCGCCTTTCGAACTTATAAACTCTACCCCGCGCTCAATCTCCGAGCTATGTAATGCGCGGCCGCTTGGCTTCTTGGGGCCAGCGGCGTTTTCCTTTCAGTAAGTAAAGCAGTTGGAGTCAGATCTTCAAGCTCGAGTTTGGGTGACTCACTCAATTCAGTCTTTAATGCCAGTAAGTTAGCCCATCTTTAGGCATCTACACCCAGCCGACCTTTCTAAATCAATTAGTTAAGATCGCCTCGGCCGGATGTTGGTCACTACATTTGAAGAACCT
>JBFZDM010000020.1:0-5292 GCA_041307365.1 Chromatiaceae bacterium
TCCCCCTCCAGGGTCAGTCGGCGGCCCGTGGCCTCGCCAACCCAGGCGACGATTTCGTTCTTGTAGTCATTGGGATCGAAAAACAAATGGACGGCCGCAACCGCGGCCACCGGGATCGCCAGCAGAACGAGCAGGATTTTCAGGAGAAATTTCATGGCATGGGCCAAATGGGGCGAGGACGCCAGTTAAGGGATTGTTGGGATTGCCAGAATGAGTGTCCTGTCTTATAGGAGACCCGTCCCGCCTGAGTGGGGGAGGTTCTGCTTGACGTAACTATCCCTGAGCCCCCCCTTCAGCGGAGGTATGTACCACAAACATTTCGGTATAAATAGGGGAGGCCTGAAGCCATATGTACACAGCCTTGCATCACACTGGGAGTTCAGGCTGATTCAGAGGAAATATAACCGATTGAATTTAAGTTATATCTTATTGAATTGGAGCGGGTGATGGGAATCGAACCCACGCTGGAAGCTTGGGAAGCTTCTGTTCTACCATTGAACTACACCCGCTACGTTGAGGGCAGTATAAGAAGCCCCGCCGTCTGATTGCAAGCTTGGCGAGGGGGACAGCTTGGCGAGAGGGGTTTCTTGTGCCGTGCCCAGGTTCAGGGCTCACCCTCGTAAAGGCGCTCCACCAGCTCGGCATGGCACCGCAGCACTTCGGCGCGCCTGACCTTGAGGGTCGGGGTCAGGAGGCCGTTCTCGACGGACCAGGACTCCAGGAGCGGGACCAGGCGGCGGACCTTGGCATAGCCGGGAAAGTCGCGCAGGGCCTCGCGGACCCGGTTCTGGAGACCGCGCCGCAGGTGCGGGTCATTCAGGCTATTGGCGTCTTCCGGGTTGAGTCCATATTCCACCGCCAGGCTGGGCCACTGGTCGCGGTTGAGAACCACCAGGGCGCCGAGATAGGACCGCCCTTCGCCGATGATCATCACCTGCTCGAACAGGGGGTCCAGGCCGATGGCCAGCTCCATGTCCGCCGGCGCCACCTTCTCGCCATTGGAGAGGACCAGGATGTCCTTGATCCGGCCCGTGATATAGACATGCCCATCCTCGATCCGCGCCTGGTCGCCGGTGCGCAGCCAGCCGTCCGCGCCCAGGATCTGGCTGGTGGCGACGGGGTTGTTCCAGTAGCCGAGCATGAGAATGGGGCCCCGCACCTGGAGTTCGTCGGCGGCGCCGAGGCGCACCTCGACCCCCGGCAGCACCAGGCCAACGCTGGCGGGATCGTTCGATTCGAGGGTGTTGACCGCCACCACCGGGCTGGTTTCGGTAAGGCCATAGCCCTGGACCAGGGGCAATCCCAAACCCAGGAAGAGCCGCGCCACCTCCGTCGGCAGGGGCGCGCCGCCGCAGACGGCGATACGCAGCCGGCCGCCGAGTTTGTCCAGCACGGGGCCCGCGACCCTTTTGCGCAACCAGGGAGATAGCAGCAAGAGGGGGTGCCAGCGCGCCCGGCCCTGTTCGTACTCGAACTGGCGCCAGCCGGCCTTGACCGCCAGCCGGAAAAGGAAGCGCACCGCGCGGGGGCGGGTCTCGACCTGGTCCATCAGGCGCCGGTAAACCCGCTCGAAAACCCGCGGCACGGCAATGAGGGCGGTAGGCCGCGCCTCCTGGAGGTCCGCCCCCAGTTGGGCGACGGAACGGGCGAAGGCCACCGCCGAGCCCGCCATCATGGGCAGGTAATAGCCGGCGGTACGCTCCAGGGTATGGGACAGGGGCAGGAAGGAGAGGAAGACGTCCTCCCGGTAGCAGTCGATGAGGGCCAAGGCGGCGGCGGCGTCGAACAGCAGGTTGTAATGGCTGAGCATGACACCCTTGGGCCGACCCGTGGTGCCGGAGGTATAGGCGATGGTGGCCAGGTCATGGGGATCGCCGGGACGCGGATCCCAGGGCGGAGCGGTGGCGGGCAGCCAGTGGTTGGCGGCTATCACCCACCCGTCGGGATCGATCAGACCCTGGGCCTCGTCCCTGGCGTCGAGGATGATTACCCGTTTCAGGCCGGGGGCCTCGCCCAAAGCCTCCGCCAGGCGATGCCAGCGGCCCAGGTCCTGGACCAGCAGGGCCTTGACCGCCGCGTCCCGCAGGATAAAGGCGGCGTTGTCGGCGCGGTCGTCGGTGTAGAGGGGCACAGTGATCAGCCCCAAGGACAGGGCGGCCTGTTCAAACATAATCCATTCAGGGCAGTTGCGCAGGAGCACCGCCACCCGGTCGCCCGCGCTAAGCCCCGGCTCGGCGGCCAAGGCCGCGCGCCAGCGGGCCACCTCCTCAGCCATCTCGCCCCAGGTCAGGGACCGCCATTGCTCTGAACGGCGGTCATGAGCCCGGTAGGCGACCCTTTCTGGCGAGCGGTGAATGCGCCTCAGGAAGAGGCCGTCGAGGGTGCGGGCCTCCTCGATCGGGATCAGGTCCTGGGTCCAGTCGGCCATGCTTGACTCCTGCGGTTCGGATAATTTCGACGCTTGATTTCGACTTGGGCGGATCAGACCCTGGCCTTTGCCACAAAGGACCCGGCCCTTCCTGGAAAAGCGCAAAGGGTCCCTAAAGCCTCCCCATCGCGGCAGGCACCGGCCGAGTTTATGCCAAAGTGGCACTCACCTGGAAACTCTCCCCGCCTCCAGCCGCCAATGCCCCCCCCACAAGCCCCGGCGCCCTAACAGGCGGCCTAGGGCCGATTGGATTACCATCCCATCGATCTAAGATTAACCTTTAAGAAGGGTTCGGAACCAAGTGGCATAAGGCTGGCCCCAAGTCGGGTTACGCTATGCCAACCCGACCTGCGGATGTACCGGTTATTTTTGAATCGTGACTTAGGGAGGTATCAGGGGGCAGGGTGCGTGATCGCGCCATCAACGCCATGCTTCCGCATTCCTTGCGCCAACAGGGCTACAAGGGCAGGATCGCGGTAGCCGCCTCCAACCATCACGACGCCGACCTCTTTCGGGAACAAGGGGTCGATCTGGTTCTCATACCCTATGCCGACGCCGCCCGGGAGGCGGCCGAGCGGCTTCTGGGTAAGCAACCTGACCTGACCGCGATCACCACGGGAGAGATGAAATGAAGCGCTTCAAGAATATCCTTTACATCGCCGAGCCCAAGCTGGATCAAACCGCCTCCCTGGCCCGGGCCGTCTCCTTGGCGGAAAACAACCAGGCCCGGCTGACCTTGCTGCACATCATCGAGCCCCCCAGGGCGGGGATCCTGGACGGGAGCCGCACCCTGGAGGCCCTTTACGCCGGGGCCCTCCAGCGCATGGCTAAGGATATGGAGACCCTGGCCGCCCCTTACCGGGAACGCGTCGCCATCAGTATCCAGGTCCGCCTCGGCATTCCCTTCCTGGAAATCATTCGTGATGTACTGGCCCAGGGGCGGGACCTCGTCATCAAGCTGGCAAACCCCGACACGGGCATCCTGCACCAATTCCTGAGCGGCACCGACATGCAACTGTTGCGCAAGTCCCCCTGTCCCGTCTGGATCATGTCCCCGCGTGACAAGGACAATTATCGGCGCATCCTGGCGGCGGTGGATTTCGACCCCTGGCGTCTCGACCTGGAAAACGATGCCATCAACCGGCAAATTCTGGAACTGGCCAGTTCCCTGGCCCTGTCCGACTTCGCCGACCTGCACCTGGTCCATAGCTGGGAGCCCCTGTCGGAGGACATGATGCGCCTGTGGAGCGACGAGAGCGATGCCAACCAGATCGCCAGCTATGTCGGCACCGAACAACACCGCCATCAAGAGGGCTTGGAGCGCCTGAGCCACAAGCTGAAGGGCTGGATCGGCGCCGAGGCTTTCGACTACCTGGCGCCCCGTCTCCACCTGCTGCGGGGCAACGCCACCGAGGTCATCCCGGCCCTGGCGGATCGGCTCAAGTTCGATCTGGTGATCATGGGCACGGTGGGCCGCACGGGCATCCCCGGCTTCATCGTCGGCAACACCGCCGAGGCCATCCTCGGCCAACTCAAGTGCGCCCTCCTGGCGGTCAAGCCCGACGGCTTCGTGACGTCCGTGACCTTGCCGGAGTAGGTAAGGCTCCCGAGTTACCCCCTGGCGGCACCCTGACCGACGAGCCCATGGATCTCACCAATCAGATCATCCTCATTGCCTCCCTGGCCTTCCTGGTCAGCATCCTCGCCAGCCTGGTGGGCCAGCGGCTCGGCATGCCCGTGCTGCTGGTCTTCCTCGTTATCGGCATGCTGCTGGGGGAGGAGGGGCCGGGCGACATCCACTTCGACGACGTCCAGGTCACGCACCTCATCGGCAGCCTGGCCCTGGCCATCATCCTCTTCGATGGCGGCATGGCCACCTCGGTGCAAAGCTTCCGCGTCGGTCTCCAGCCCGCCTTGGGCCTGGCGACAGTCGGCGTCCTCGTCACCTCCGCCATCACGGGTCTTGGCGCCGCCTTGCTCCTGGGCCTGGGAACCCTGGAGGCTCTGCTCCTGGCGGCCATCGTCGGCTCCACCGACGCCGCCGCCGTCTTTTCCCTGCTGCGCTCCCGCGGCCTGGAACTCAAGGAGCGCGTCAAGGCCACTCTGGAGATAGAATCCGGCAGCAACGACCCCATGGCGATCTTCCTGACCCTGGTCCTGATCGAGTTGATCGTGAACCCCCAGGACAACCTGGGCGCGGCGGTGGCCCTGGCCTTCGTCCAGCAGATGGGACTCGGTGTCCTCCTGGGCCTGGTTGGCGGCTACGCCATCGTCTGGCTGGTCAACCACATCGATTTGCCGCCGGGCCTGCATCCCATCGCCGTGCTGAGCATGGGGCTCAGTCTTTTCGGTCTGGTGTCCGTCCTCGAGGGCAGCGGTTTCCTCGCCATCTATCTGGCTGGCCTGGTGGTCGGCAACCAACCCCTCAAGGGGCGGCGCCACATCGGCCGCTTTCACGACGGCATGGCCCGGCTGGCGCAAATCGGCATGTTCCTGGTCCTTGGGCTTCTGGTGACACCCTCGGAACTCCTACCCGTGGCCCTGGACGCCCTGCTCTTCGCCGCCCTGCTGAGCTTCCTGGCCCGGCCTCTCGCGGTATCCCTATGCCTCCTACCCTTCCACTTTCCCTGGCGGGAACACGTCTTCATCGGCTGGGTGGGTCTGCGCGGGTCCGTCCCCATCGTCCTGGCCCTTTGTCCCTTGCTCGCCGGCATCGAGCAGGCCCACGTCTATTTCAACATCGTCTTTTTCGTCGTCCTTGTCTCCCTCCTCGCCCAGGGCTGGACCATCCCCCTCCTGGCGCGCTGGCTGAAGCTGGAACTTCCGCCCCGCGCCCGGGTGGTGGAACGGCTGGAGATCGACCT
>JBFZDM010000188.1:0-3097 GCA_041307365.1 Chromatiaceae bacterium
CGGGCATCTGCCGCGGCTGGCCCGAGGCCTGCCCTTATGAAGACTCCGGACCTGGCATTCGATCTCATCGTCGTCGGTGGCGGCATGGTGGGCGCGGCCCTGGCCGCCGCCTGCTCCGGACTGGGCCTAACGATCGCCGTCGTCGAGGCGCGGGAGCCGCGCCGCCATTGGCCTAGGAGCGAGATAGATCTGCGCGTCTCCGCCCTGAGCCGCGCCAGCCAGCGCCTGCTGGAACGTCTGGGAGCCTGGGATCGCATCCAGGAACTGGGCGCCAGCCCCTACCGGGAGATGCGGGTCTGGGATGCCGTCGGCGGCGCCGGCATCCACTTCGACAGTGCCGACCTGGGGGAGCCGGACCTGGGCCATATCGTCGAGAATCGCGTCACTCAGCTCGCGCTCTGGGAGCGGCTGGAGGCGGCACCCGATGTCAGCCTCCTCTGTCCCGCCCAAGGCGGCCTGCTGACCCTGACCCCGGATCTGGCCCTGCTCGACCTGGCCGACGGCCGGCGCGCCGCCGCCCGGCTGCTGGTGGGGGCCGACGGGCGCGACTCCTGGGTGCGCGAGCAGGCGGGGATCACGACCTCGGGCTGGGATTACGACCAGCACGCCATCGTCGCCCATGTCCGGGTCACAAGGCCCCATGGGGAGACGGCCTGGCAGCGCTTCCTGCCCACGGGGCCCCTGGCCTTCCTGCCCCTGCTGGACGGCCGCTGCTCCATCGTCTGGTCGGCGACCGAGGAACGGGCGCGGGAACTCATGGCCCTGGATGATGCCGCCTTCCTGGCTGAACTGGAGGCGGCCTTCGAGCGGCGCCTGGGATCCGTCACCGAGATAGGCCACCGCGCCGCCTTGCCGTTACGCCTCCAGCATGCCGACTTTTATGTGAAATCCCATTTGGCTCTCATTGGCGACGCCGCCCATGCCGTCCATCCCCTGGCGGGGCAAGGCGTGAACCTGGGCTTCCTGGATGCCGCCCAACTGGCGGACAATCTCGGCGAGGCCCTGGCCAGAGGCCGCGACATCGGCGGTCTCTGGACCCTGCGTCGCTACGAGCGCGCCCGTCGGGGCGAGAACATGCGCATGCTGGGGGCCATGGACGGGCTCAAGCGGTTGTTC
Organism: Chromatiaceae bacterium; assembly: GCA_041307365.1. Taxonomy (GTDB): domain Bacteria; phylum Pseudomonadota; class Gammaproteobacteria; order Chromatiales; family Chromatiaceae; genus M0108. The sequence goes on from JBFZDM010000188.1 coordinate 1,117, forward strand.
AGCAATAGCGACCCCCTGCTGGTGGGGTTGCGCAACGCGGGCCTGGCCACCGCCGATCGCCTGGCGCCCCTCAAGCGGGCCTTCATGAGGGAGGCCCTGGGTTTGGGGGAGGGGTTGCCAAGCCTGGCGCGGCGCCGGGCCCCTGCCGGGGGTGCCCCTAACCAGGGCTCCCGGGACGGGATCGAGGCGGTCAATTAGGAAATTCCATCTCGGTATCCAAGTTTTGGATTGGGAGCCCCCGCCGGTTTCCGTTAGGCTTATGATATTTGCCAAGGGGGCGCGCCCACTTCCCGATGCCTGGCACGGGTCCGGACACGAGTCTGGGGCGCGGGTCTAGGGCAAGCGACATGGGTATCCGCCCCTGGGTGGGCTCCGGATGTCCGCCACGGGGGCGACCGTCCGTCGCGTCCCTGTGCAACCCCTTACCTGAAAGGTAGTTATGGCCGAGATCCCCGACATCACCGATTCCGAACGCTGGATCATCCAGACCACCCTGCGGGAGCGCTATCGCCGCGAGGTGGAGGTGCAACTCGCCGACGCCGAGATCCGCCTCCATGTCTCGGACCGGGAGCTGTCCACCTGTCCGGTACTCTTCTGGAACGGGGAGGACGGCTGCCATTTCGTCCTTTTCAAGGTGGGCGAGCGCCGCTATCGCTGCCAGTTTTTCTACCGGGTCCACCAGCAGATGGGCACGGGCGTGGATGAATACGACGACCTGACCGAGTGCGTCGTTTCCCTGCTCCAGGCCCAGGCGGATTTTGTCGCCGAGGAGCGTGGGGATTTGCCGAGTCGCAAGCCACCCCGCGGGGCATGAGGCGCTCGACCAGGCCCGCGCCGGCGCCGATTCGGGATACGCCAGTCCACCCCAAGTCTGCCGCGGGGCCGGCCGTGGGGATGGCCTCGGCACTGGCGGGCGATAACAACCATTCCATCGTCTTCCGCCACGGCGGAAGCGGTATCAAAAAGACGAGAGAAAACGAGGGAAACCATGACCGCGAAGAATGCCTTTTATGCCCAGTCCGGTGGCGTCACCGCCGTGATCAATGCCTCCGCCTGCGGCGTCATCGAGACCGCCCGCCAGCACCCGGACAAGATCGCCAACGTCTATGCCGGCCGTAACGGCATCATCGGCGCCCTCACCGAGGAGCTGATCGATACCGGCAAGGAGTCCGTCGCCAACATCGCCGCCCTGCGCCACACCCCCTCCGGCGGTTTCGGCTCCTGCCGCTACAAGCTCAAGAGCCTGGAGGCCAACAAGCGGGAATACGAGCGCCTCATCGAGGTCTTCAAGGCTCACGACATCGGTTACTTCTTCTATAACGGCGGCGGCGACTCCGCCGACACCTGCTACAAGATCTCGCAACTGTCCGAGAAGATGGGCTATCCGGTCCAGGCCGTCCATGTCCCCAAGACGGTGGACAACGACCTGCCCATCACCGACAACTGCCCCGGCTTCGGCTCCGTGGCCAAGTACATCGCCACCTCGACGCTTGAGGCGTCCTTCGATGTCCGCTCCATGTGCGCCACCTCCACCAAGATTTTCGTCATCGAGGTCATGGGCCGTCACGCCGGCTGGATCGCCGCCGCTGGCGCCCTGGTGGCGGACCAGGGCATCCCCGTCATCACCCTCTTCCCCGAGGTGGAGTTCAACCAGGAGACTTTCCTCGCCGCGGTCAAGGCCAAGGTAGAGCAGTATGGCTACTGCACCATCTGTGTCTCGGAGGGGTGCCACTACCCCGACGGCCGGTTCCTGGCGGAGCAGGGCACTCGGGACGCCTTCGGTCATGCCCAGCTCGGGGGCGCCGCGCCCGTGGTGGCCAATATGATCAAGGAGGCCCTGGGCTACAAGTTCCACTGGGCGGTGGCGGACTATCTCCAGCGCGCCGCCCGCCACCTGGCCTCCAGGTCCGACGTGGAACAGGCCTATGCCCTGGGCCAGGCGGCGGTGGAGTACGCCGTCGCCGGCCATAACTCCATCATG
>JBFZDM010000212.1:0-3557 GCA_041307365.1 Chromatiaceae bacterium
TTTACAGCAGCGGTTCCAGCACCGGCCAGACGTTGTCGAGGATGCGCGGCTGCGCCGCGGCGTTGGGATGAAGGTCGTCGGCCTGCATCAGGGAACGATCCTCGGCGACGCCGGCGAGCAAATTCTCGACGAGGGGCACCCCTTCCGCCGCGGCGATCTGTTGGAACACGGCTTGAAAGCCGTCGGTGTAAGCCGCACCGTAGTTGGGCGGCAGGCGCAACCCGGCGAGCAGGACCTGACTGCCACCGGAGCGGCCCATGCGGATCATTTCCTCGAGGTTGTCCCGGATGACCCCGAAGCCGAGCCCGCGCAGGCCATCGTTGGCGCCGAGTCCGATGACCAGCAGGTTGGGCTGGTGGCGGGCCATGAGGCCGGGGAGGCGGGTGCGGCCGCCGCTGGTGGTCTCGCCGGAGATGCTGGCGTTGACCACCCGGTGCGGCAACCCCCGCTCACGCAGGCGCCCCTCCAGGAGGGATACCCAGCCGTGATCCTGGTCCAGACCATAGCTGGCGCTCAGGCTGTCACCGAGCACCAGGATGACGTGATCCTGGCCCGGGACCTGGGTCCCGGGGGCCGGCTCCTCGCCCAAGCTCAGGGCGGGTAACCAGATACCGATAAACAGGAGTAATGGGATCATGTCAGTACCCTCGGCGGAGGCCGTCTCCAAGGCGGTTGGACTAGCCAAGCATGTTACAGGGCCGGCCGGCGACTTGACCATACTGGAGCACCTGGATCTGGACATCCAGGCCGGGGAAGCCGTCGCCATACTCGGCGCCTCGGGGTGCGGTAAGTCCACCCTGCTGGGACTCCTGGCCGGCCTCGACAATGCCTCCGCCGGTTCCGTCTGGCTCTGTGGCCAGTCCCTGGATACCCTTGACGAGGATGGCCGCGCCGCCCTGCGCGGCGGCCGGGTCGGCTTCGTCTTCCAGAACTTCCAGCTTCTGCCGACCCTGACCGCGCGCGAAAATGTTTTGCTGCCTCTGGAGTTGACCGGGGCAGCGGATGCCCCACGCCGCGCCGACGAGGCCCTGGAGCGCGTCGGACTTACCCCCCGCGCCCGCCATTACCCCCGGCAACTCTCGGGTGGTGAACAGCAACGCGTCGCCATCGCCCGCGCCTATGCCCCCCGGCCCCAGGTGCTCTTTGCCGACGAACCCACCGGCAACCTGGATCAGGCCACCGGCGAGCAGATCATTGACCTGCTCCTGGACCTGCGTCGCCAGGCGGGCGCTGCCCTGGTCCTGGTCACCCACGATCCTCGCCTGGCCGCCCTTTGCGACCGGCGCCTGCGCATGACGGCCGGCCACCTGGAGCCCAGCCCATGATAATGACCTGGCGGATCGCCCTGCGGCTGCTGCGCCAGGACGGGCGCAGCGGCGAACTCCATCTGCTCGCCGCGGCCCTGGTCCTGACCGTCGCCGCCATCACCGCGGTGGGCTTCTTTACCGACCGGGTGGAGAGCGCCATGAACCGCCAGGGCGGCGACCTCATCGCCGCCGATCTCCTCCTGGAGGCCACCACCCCCCTGCCGGCCAGCTACCGGGAACAGGCGGAGCGGATGGGCCTCGCCACGGCCCAGACCATCGGCTTTCGCAGCGTCCTCATGGGCGAGCAGGGGCCCCAGCTCGTGGAGGTCAAGGCGGTGGATGGCGCCTATCCCCTGCGTGGCCAGCTCAAGGTCCGCGACGGATTCGACGCCCCGGAGCGGGCCGTCCCGGCGGGGCCGCCTGCTGGGCAGGTCTGGGTCGAGTCCCGACTTCTGCTGCTCCTCGAGGCCGAGCTGGGCGAGCTGGTCGGGTTGGGTGCCTCGCAAATGCCGCTGGGCGCCATCCTGGGCGAGGAACCGGATCGCGCCGGCGCCCTCTTCGCCTTTGCCCCGCGGGTCATGATGCATCTCGCCGACCTGGAGGCGACGGGCCTCATCTCCGAGGCCAGCCGCGCCGAGCACCGCCTGCTGGTGGCCGGCGATGCCCGGATCCTGGCTAGCTTCCAGCGGGAGGTCCAGCCCCTGCCCGCCAATCTGCGCCTGGTCGATAGCGCCAACGCCCGCCCCGAGTTCGCTTCCGCCGTGGAGCGCGCCGGGCGTTTCCTGCACCTGGCGACCCTGGTCACCCTGCTCGTCGCCGGGGCGGCCATCGCCCTGGCCAGCCATCGCTTCGTCGAACGCCAGACCGACGCCGTCGCCATCCTGCGCTGTCTCGGGGCGCCCCATCACCTGCTGCGGCGGGTCTTCCTGCTCCGGCTGGTGTTGTTCGGGCTTCTGGCCAGCCTGGCGGGCTGTGTCCTCGGGTGGTTGGGGCAACTCGGGTTGTTGGCCCTGCTGGCGGACTGGTTCCCCGCCGACCTGCCGCCCGCCTCCCTGGCCCCGGTCCTGGCCGGCGTCGCCACCGGCCTGGTCGCCCTGCTGGGCTTTGCCCTGCCGCCGCTCCTGCAACTGGCCCAGGTCACGCCCCTGCGCGTCCTGCGCCGCGACCTGGGGCCGCCTCGCGGCTCCGCTATCCTCGCCGTGGCGACCGCCGCCCTGGCGGTCGCCGTGCTCATTCTCTGGCAGGCCAATGACGTCCGCCTGGCCGGCCTGCTCATGGCCGGGGTGGCCGGGGCCATCGCCAGCCTGGCCCTCAGCGTCCTGATCCTGGTGCGGCTGGCCGCTGGCCTCGCCGGGCGGGTGCGTGGGGTCTGGCGCCTGGGCCTGGCGGGCCTGACGCGGCGCCCCACCGGTGCCGTGCTGCATATCACAGGTCTGGGGCTTGGTATTCTGGCCCTGCTCCTGCTGGCGGTGGTGCGCGTCGATCTGTTGCGCACCTGGCAGGAACGCCTGCCGGAGGGCGCTCCGAATCATTTTCTGATCAATATCCAGCCCGGGGACGTGGCGCCGCTGGAGGAGTTTTTGCGGTCGGCGGGTCTGGAAGCGGCGACGATCTACCCCATGATCCGGGGCCGGCTGGTGGCCATCAAAGGCCAGGCGGTGGAACCTTCCACCTATGCCGATCCCCGCGCCCAGCGGCTCGCCGCGCGCGAGTTTAATCTCAGCCAGGGGACAGGCCTGCCGGAGGACAACGCCATTCTCACCGGCGAATGGTGGGAAGGAGAAGAGGCGCCGCCGCAATTCTCGGTGGAGGATGGCATTGCCGAAACCCTGGGCATCGCCCTGGGCGACGAGATAACCTTTATGGTCTCTGGCCGCGAGCTGAGTGCCCCGGTCACCAGCTTGCGCCAGGTGCAATGGGACAGCTTCAGGGTCAATTTTTTCGTGGTCTCCTCGCCCGCCCTCCTGGCTGGGGAGCCCGCCACTTACATCACCAGCTTCCACCTGCCCGAGGATCGGGACAGCCTGATCCCGGAGCTGGTGAAGCGTTTCCCGAGCGTCACCCCCCTGGACGTGCGGGCCATCCTTGACCAGGTGCGCGGGGTCGTGGAGCGCGGGGTGATGGCGGTGGAGTATGTCTTCCTCTTCACCCTCGCCGCCGGCCTGCTGGTCATGTTTGCCGGCATCCAGGCCAGCCTCGAGGAGCGCCGGCTGGAACATGGCATCCTGCGTACCCTCGGCGCCGGTCGCC